>CAZPOZ010000005.1:0-24644 GCA_964588235.1 uncultured Planctomycetales bacterium | reverse complement strand
CGCGCCACGCCGCGCACGCAGTCGGCCCTGCTCGAGGCCATGGCCGAGCAGGCGGTCACGGCCGGCGGCGAGCGCATCCCGCTGCCCGACCCGTTCTGCGTGCTGGCGACCCAGAACCCCATCGAGATGGAGGGCACCTTCCCGCTGCCCGAGGCCCAGCTCGACCGGTTCCTCGCCAAGGTGCTCGTCGCCGCGCCCGGTGAGGCCGCGCTGGTGGAGGTGCTGGGTCGCACGAGCCGCCGCGAGGCGCGGCTGCCCGAGGCGGTGCTGGCTCCCGGCGAGGTCGGGCAGCTCGCCGACGCCGCCCGACAGGTCCTGATCCCCGAGCCCCTGCTGGTCCAGGTCGCGCGCTGGGTCCGCGCCACCGACCCCGCCGGGCCGTCCTCGACGGCCAGCGCCCGCCGGAACCTGCGCCTGGGGGCGAGCCCCCGGGCGGGCGAGGCGCTCTGCCGGCTCTCGCGCGTGCTCGCGCTCCGATCGGGCCGCGCCTCCGTGACGGCCGCCGACCTCGCCGCGTCCCTGCCTCCCTGCCTGCGCCATCGGCTGCTCCCGTCCTTCGAGGCCGAGGCGCGGGGGCTGGTGGGCGACACGCTCGTGCGCGACGTCCTGCACGACGTGCCCGACGTGCCCCCCGAGGTGCGGCGGGTGCTCGACGCGATCGATCGCGGGTAGCCCCCCCGACCGGGCGGACCCCGTGGAGCCGCGGCGCCGCGGCGCGGGCGGAGTCCCCTCCGCCGCCCTCAAAACGAGCGAGGCCGCGCATCGCTGCGCGGCCTCGCGGGGTCCGGACCGGGGGAGCGCCGGCCGGGGGGCCGGCCCGCACCCGTCTCACGCGCTCACTGGCTGCAGGTCGAAGCCAGGCGGCGCACGCCGGGGATGCTGATCGGGCTGTAGAAGTCGAACGAGCCCGAGTTCATGTTCACCACCGTCACCTGGCTCACACCCGTGGCGCAGATGTAGATGTTCTGCGAGACGGCCTCGGTGCCGTCGATGAGGGGCCCGAACAGGGTGTTCGTGGCCGCCATCTCGACGCCGTTGTAGTGGCAGGTCGGGTTGCCGTCGTGCAGGCAGGGGATGGGGTTGCCGTCGTTGGCGATGTCGGTGCAGGGGTTGACCCAGGCCGGGCGGTGCGCCACGGAGGTGGGGTTGGCGCCCACGCCCGTGAAGCTGTTCAGCGCGCGCGGCAGGTTGATCGCGCCCGTCTGCACGCCCAGCGTGGTCACGCGGTTGGCCTGCGTGCCCGACTCGGCCACGACGAAGAACACGTTCGCCAACCCGGGCGAGATCACCTCGTCCAGGCCCGCGGGGCCGTCGAAGCCCGACAGGTCGCCCACGATGCTGTCGGGGCGCGCGCCCGTGGCGGTGCCCGTGGCGCAGCCGGGGCCGGCCACGTAGTAGGCCACCTTGCCCTGGTTGGGCTGTCCGCCCTGCGAGATGGCGCCGAACATGATCGGGTTCAGGCCGAAGCAGGGGGTGAGCACCACGTCGTTGGGCGCGGCGTTGGCGCCCAGCGCGAACGACTGCGACTTCGTCGCCTGACCCAGGTTGTAGGTGTTCACCACGCCGTCGGTGAAGTCGGCCCACATGACCACCGGGGTGGCCGGGTTGAGCGAGATCGGCGGCCCGCTGAACGCGCCATCCCGGTTCCAGTCGTCGGGGATGATCAGCGCGGAGCTCGAGCCCGTGATCGTGATCGCACGCGGCGTGTTGCCCGTGGGCAGGACGCGCTGGATGAAGATCGGCCCGTTGAGGAAGGCCGTGCCCGGGGTGATGTTGCTGAAGTCGAAGATCGTGATCGTGTTGGCCGAGGAGTTCGTCACCAGCAGCACGTTGGCGCCGTCGGACGCGAACTGCCCGGCGATGCCGCCGGGGGTGGGCGTGTTGATCAGCGCCACGGGCAGCGAGGTGCGCGTGTTCACGATCGCGATCTGGCCCGAGGAGGGCGACATCACGTACACGTAGCTGTGGCACAGGCCGGCGCTCGTGCGCTGGTCGAGCAGCATCTCGGTCGGGCTGAAGCCGGGGATGTGCTGCGCGCTGGTGACCGTGTCGGTGAACTGCGGGATCACGTTGCGCGGCACGCCCAGGGGGAAGGCCGTGCCGTTGAACTGGTCGGCCAGGCCCTGCATGTTGATCGTGTCGATCACGCCCACGCGGTCGCTGGCGGCCCACCAGATCGAGTACTCGGGGAAGGGGTTCTGCGGGACGTCGGGGGGCGCGATCGTGAAGAAGGTGAAAACCTTCGAGACGTCCATCCCGTTGTTCGACAGGTCGGTCACGGGGGAACCGTTGTCGGGCGTGCCGGGGTTGGCCAGCTGCGAGGCCTCCGAGTTCCACTTGCCCACCACGGTGACCTGCATCGCGCTCTGGAAGGGCAGGCCGCCCACCAGCGGGTCGGCGCGCACGATCACCTCGTGGCCGTTGGAGGGCAGCGTCTCGCCGTCGATCTCGCTCTTCAGCTTGGGGAAGCCGGGCGCGATCGGCCAGTTGCCGCCGCCCTGGCCGGCCTTGAGCAGCTGGAAGTTGTTCAGCGTGACGCTCGTGCGCCGGATGGGCTCGTTGAACTCGATGCGGATGTCGGGCGAGGTGGGGCCGAAGATGCTGGTGCGCACGTCGGCGATCTGGCTGGCGCCCACGCCCGTGGGCGGAGCGGGCGGCGGCACGCCGGCGCCCACGCCGGTCTGCTGGTCGCCGGGCGAGGTGTTCACCACGAAGGGGGGCACGGCGTCGGTCAGGCCGACGGTGAAGGTCATGAACACCGGCCCGGGGCTGAGGGGCTTGCCGGGCTTGTTCGAGTCGTAGGGCTTGCTCAGCACCGTGGTACCGACCCGGATCGTGTACTGGCCGTCGGCCAGCGGGATGGGCGGGTTGCCCACGCCGACGCGGGCGAAGTTGGCCGGCTTCAGGATGATGCGGTTCGTCTCGACGATGATCTCGCTGATGCTGAGGATCTCGTTGCCCACCCCGGGGGTGTACTTCGTGATCAGCAGCGCGTTGTGGTCGAGCGGGTCGGCGGGGTCGGAGCTCTTGATGCTGTCCGGGTCGAGCCGCGTGTCGTCGTTGAAGTAGACGACGAGCCGGCCGAACCGGCCGTAGTTCGTGTCGGTCCCCGGGTTCGCGAGGTTCTGCGGCACGCGCGCGCCGGAGGCGTTGTTGCGCCACTCGTTCTCCCAGTAGGCGCTGTCGTCGTTGGCGCTGTCCAGGCGCCCGGTCGTGAACGTCGGGTTCTGCGTCAGCGACGTCGAGCCGAAGTTGATCTTCGACACGTACGGCGAGAACTCGCGCACGACAGGCCGCTCGACGTGGGGGTTGTCGGAGCCCCCCCCACCGCAGCCGCTCAATCCGCCCGCCGCTGCCACCAGGGCACCGGCGCAAGCGAGCGAGTTCCAGAACCGGAGCTTCGAGCGCATCACGGACTCCTCCCCGGCCTGGTGGGGCCGGGACACTGCCAGCGGGGGGTTATAGGAACGCAGGCTCCGCATCGCAAGCATACGGATCTCGTTTCCCAGCACGGACTTCCGGGACTCCTGGCCAGCAGCACCCGCCCCACGCGCCCGCCGGCCCCACCCGCGCACGGCGTCGGGGGGGCGCGACCGGTCGAGAGGCGACGTTGCGCACGATCGGGCCGCAACCTCCGTGCCAAGCCCCCCCCGCCCCCCAGAGGGGCAAGATGATGGTGGACAAGGACTTGTGTGCCTGGCGGCGCCCCCCCCGGCCGGAAGTCCCCGTCGGACCGTGCGTTTCTGCAACAATCCGAGGCCCCTCCCCGGCCCCCGGGTTGCGGAGGGTCGCGGGGCCCACCCGAGCCGGGTCGGCGCCCGCTCCGGGAGCCCGCCATGCAAGACGCCTCACTGGCCTCGTCACGGTTCTGCCATGCTCCCGCGGGCGGGGCTCCGGCGCTGCCCTGGGGCCAGGGCGTCGCAGGGACCTTGGGGCGCCGCCGGGCCGCGGGACGCCCTCGGGGGGGCGTCGGGGCGCTCCTCGCCGCCGGATTCCTCGTCGGGTTGCTCGCAGGCGGGCGTCCCGCCGGGGCCGACGACCAGGTCTGCCGCGGCTGGATCCGTCAGGCCACGCAGAGCCTGGCCGAGTCGGAGCGGCTGACCGAGGCCGGCGACGCGGTCAAGGCCCGCAACCTGGCCGACCAGGTGCTGGTGCTGCTCGAGCGGGCGCACGACCACTGCCCCGGCTCGCTGGAGGTCAGCGGCCAGGGGGTGGTGGCGGCCGTGTTCGCGGCCGACCTGCCGCGCGCCCGCACCTGGCTCGAGCGCTACGGCGCGGCCAACGCGTACGGCGAGCGCGATCCCCAGATCCACTACCTGCGCGCGCTGATCGACCTGCGGCTGGCCGGCCGGCCCGACACGGCGTTGCGCGCGCTCGAGCGCATGCAGGGGTTGGCGCCGGCGCTGCACGCCGCGCAGCGCGAGACGCTCTACTACGAGGCCCTGCTGCTCTGGGGAGCGCAGCTGGCCGACCGCGAGCTCTACGAGGAGGCCGGCCGTCAGTTCCAGACCGCGGCCCTGGTGGCGCGCCGGATGGAGCGCCCGTCCAAGGAGCGTCGGGCGCGCGCCAACGCGGCCATCGTGCTGCTGCGCTCCCGGCGCTACGAGGACGCCGGCCGCGTGTTCGAGCAGCTGCGGCAGGAGGAGCCGGCCAACCCGCTGTGGACCTACCAGCTGGGCCAGGCCTACGCCTACCAGTTCCGCTACCAGGAGGCCGTCGAGGCCTACCGCCTGTGCCTGGCGGCGCAGGTCGGCTGGCGCGACGCGCCGGCCCTGGAGGCGGAGCTGGTCAAGGCGCGGCTGCGGCTGGGCAACTGCCTCCGGGTGCTGGCCGGACGCGAGTCGGAGGCGGCCCGGCGCGAGGCGCTGCTCGCGGAGGGCGAGGCCGTGCTGCGGGCCTACCTGGCCGCCGCCCCCCGCGACCCCCTGGGCCCCAAGTGGCTGGGCGTGCTGCTCTTCGAGGAGCGCGACGACCCGCTGGGCGCGCTGCCGCTCTTCGAGGCCTCCTTCGAGCTCGACCCCTGGTGCGAGAACACGCTGCGCTACCTGATCCGCTGCCACGACCGCGCCCCGGGGCCGCCCACGCCCGGCGGGCGGGAGCCCACCCCGGAGGAGCTCGTGGCCTGGGCGGCCAAGCGCAAGGCCTGGGAGGCCGACCTCGTGGACCGCGCGCAGGCCCGCAAGGACACGATCCGGGAGCGGGCGGCGCGGACGGCCGACCTCGAGGGCGGCTGCATGTGAGGGGCCGGCGCGTGCCAGCGCCGCCGCAAGCGGCGCGGGGGCGGCCTCGCCGCTGCGGGCCTTCCACGGCGCCCCGCTTGCGGGGCGCCCAGGAGGAGGGCCCTCCCGCGCCCCGGTGTGCCTCAGTCCAGACTCCAGAGGGCAACGTAGGACACTACCCCCCCCCCACGCTGGTTTGGGCTCGCGGGCCTCCCTGGGTAGGCTGCCGCCATGCGCGCGGAAGCCCTGCTCAGCGAGGACACGACGACCCAGTACCTGCGCTGGGAGATCGTCTTCGAAGGGAGCGAGCGCCGCCGGCTCGAGCGCCTGGGCGGCCCCCTGCTGCTGCGCCTGGGGGCCACGCACTACGTGGACGAGGCCGGCAAGCAGCACGCGCACACGGTCGTCGAGGTGCCCGTGTTCCCCCACCCGGGGCGTCGCAACCAGGGCCAGGCCAAGTTCACCGACTTCGAGTCGCGCCGGTCGTTCCTGGAGCGCCTGCAGCAGGCGGTGACGGTGGAGGCGGCCGCGTTCGTGGCGGAGGCGGCGCCGGGCTCGGTTCCGCTGGAAGGCCACGCGATCACGCGCGAGGCGCCGGCGACCGCGGGCGCCTGAAGCCCCCGGCCCGACGCCGAGCCCGATCCCCCGGGGGGCCGACCGCGCCGCCGGAGTCAGGCGCGACGTCGTGCGGCCCGCAGCGTGGCCAGCAGCACGAGCCCGGCCTGCACGCCGAACGAGACGGAGAGCCCGAGCGCCAGCGCGCGCACCTGCCCGCGGCGCTCCTCCAGGACCGTGGCGTCCTCCCACAGCCGACGCGCCTGCGTCCAGGCGGCGAACCCGGGCTCGGAGGGCTGCGGTTGGGGGCCGGGGTCGCGGGCCGTCTCCAGCTGCTCGGCGGTGCGCAGCGCCCGCAGCTCGGCGATCGCCCCGCGGGGGCCGCGCGTGAGGAGCAGCCCCAAGCCCAGGTGCGCGAGCAGCAGCGCCCCCGCCACGAGCCCGGCCAGCAGCCACGTCGATCGTCCTTGGCCGGCGGCGTCGGGGGGCGTCGGGGGCACGTCGTCTCCGTCCGGGCTCCGGCTCAGCCCGCCCGCAGGGAGACCGCGTGGAGCACGGCCTGCGGGTCGGGGAACTCGCCGGTCTCGAGCTTGCTGCTGATGCGCTCTCCGTCCACGAACACCTCGAAGCACCCTCCCCCGGCGGGCTCGAGCTCGAGGAGCCCGATGCCGCGCTTGAGGCTCTCGAGCAGCAGGGCCGCCAGACCGACGGCCTTCTCCTCGTAGCCTCAGACCGAGCAATACTGGATGCGGATCTTCATGGGGCCTCCGGGGGGGCGGAATCGTACCGGGCCCGAGGCCGCGCTCCACAGGTTCCTCGGCGAAAGCGCTTCCCCGGGGCCTGGGGCAAGGCTACGGTTGCCGCATGGAGGCCGTCCTCTCGCCGTCGCGGAGCGCCCGGCGCCCGCTCACGCTCACCGAGCGCAACTGGCTGGCGGCGTTCTCGATCGTGGTCGTGGGCGCGCTGGCCTTCGTGGGCGTGCGCGCGTGGGAGCGGGCCTACGGGCACGCCGAGCGCACGGAGGCCTTCGTCTACCACCCGGTGGAGACCTCGATGCGCCTGGTGGCCGTGGCGCACATCCTGCTGGGGACGCTGTTCCTGGCCACGTCGCGCGCGATGCAGCGCCCGCGCGCCTGGCCGCGCCTGGTGGCCCTGACGGGGCTGGGCGTGGGGCTGTGCCTGGCCTACGGCCAGGCCAGCGGGCCGGCCGTCCCGCTGGCCAAGGCGGCGTTCTACGCGTACTTCCTGGCGCACGAGTTCCGCGATCAGACGTGGTTCTACCGGGCGAACGGCGACGGGCCGCCGCCGGGGGCCGACGACGGGACGACGCGGGATCTGTTGCGGGTGCCCACGCTCCTGGTGGCGTTCCTGGGGGCGCTGTTCGTGGCGGGGGCGGGGCTGGGGGTGGGCAACCCGCGCCGCTACACGGAGGCCCTGCTGGGGTTCGCGCCGGCGGGTCTGCGGCCGCTCGTGGGCCTCCTGCCGCTGGCGGCGGTGCTGCTGGCGACGAGGGCCTTCGCGCGGCGGCTCGGGCGCACGCGGCCCGGCGGGCTGCGGGGCTTCCTGGTCGAGCACCGCCCGGTGATGCTGGTCTACGCGGGCATCCTGGGGGTGCTGCTGCTGGACATCGTGATCAGCGGGCGGGCCTACGCGATCGTGACGCTGCACGTGGCGGGCTGGTACGTGTTCACCTTCCGCCAGCTGCGGGCGCGGCCCGCGCCCGCGCCGGCCCCGCGGCCGCCGGGCTGGCGCTGGCTGCGGGGCACGCCTCGGGGCTTCGACGTGCTGCACCTGGGGCTGGTGGGCCTGACGCTCGTGGCCGCGGCGGTCTGGGCCTACGGCTTCCGCAACGACCCGGGGCTGGCGCCCTTCTACGTGATGCTCTCGCGCGACGCGTTCCCCTTCTGGACGATCATGCACGTGACGCTGAGCTGGATGCCGCGCTGAGCCCGGGGCCGGCGGGCGCCGGGGGGGATCCGAGGGCCGGGAGGGGCACGGGCGGGACCGGGGTGGACGAGGCCGGGGATGGGCGAGGCCGGGTATGGGCGAGGAGGGACTCGAACCCTCAGGTGGACTCGCGTCCGGGGGCTTTTAAGACCCCTGCGTCTGCCGGTTCCGCCACTCGCCCGTGGGCGCGCGACTGTACCTCGGGGCGGCCGGACCCTCTCGGGTGCGGGGGCAGGGTCCATCGTTGCCCTCTCGAGGCTGAACGGAGGCGTGGGTCGCGGCGCGGCGGGGACGCCCGGGGTATCCTCGGGGTGACTCTGCTGACCCGTCGGAGGGACCGCGCGTGAACCGGATGATCCGTCGCGAAGTGCCGTTCCTGCTCGCGCTCTTCAGCGCCCTGGCGTTCGCCGGCTGTGGCGGGGGCGGAGCCAGCGGGGAGGCGGCCGCAGGCGCCCAGGTGCGGGGCGCGGTGGTCTCGCAGGACGGCCAGCCCTCGGCGGTCGGCGGCGTGCTCGTGACCTGTGAGGCCACGGGCGCGGCGGTGACGACGGGCCCGGACGGCACGTTCACGTTCGAGGTCCCCGAGGGGGTGAGCGTGCGGTTGACGTTCAGCGCGCAGGCGCTGGCGGGCCTCGCGGCCGGGCTGCCCGACTGCGGCGAGCTGGGCGACGCGACGCCGGACGACGCCGACGGCACGGGCGACGGGGTGGACCTGGGCGCGCTCGGCTCGGGCGAGATCGTGAACGTGGAGGTCGAGCTGGCGGATGGCCGGGTGGTCGAGTGTGGCGTCGCCCGGGGGGAAGGCGGGGGCCTGCGGATGCGCTGCGAGGGGGCGCTGTTCCCGACGGAGCCGGGGCTGACGGGGTTCTCGCTGGCGGAGATCGAGATCTCGCAGGCGGACGGCTGCGCGACGATCGAGGTGGAGGCCGAGCAGCTGGAGGCGGGCCGCTCGTTGTCGCTGGTGCTGGTGGCGCCGGACGGGGCGCGGGAGACGCTGGCGAGCGCGGCGGTGGACGGGGGGGGCGTGCTGCACCTCTCGCTCACGCGCTGCGCGGGTGATCCGTTGCCCTTCGGCGTGGCGAGCGTGCGCGAGCTGGCGGGCCACGTCGCCCTGGTCGAGGACCAGGACGGCGTCGTGGTGCTGGCGGGTCAGGTGCCGGGCTTCGGGCCGGAGCCGGGCGAGGACGGGTTCGAGGGGTTCGAGCCGCCGCCGTGGTGGCCGGACCTGGGCGAGCTGCCGCCGCCGCCGACGCCGGAGGAGCTCGAGGAGCTGCGGGACCTCCTGGAGGGGCTGCTGGGCGGGGGGCTGGGCGGCGGGCTGCCTCCCGGCTTCTCGCCTCCGGGCGGCTTCACGCCGCCGCCGGGCTTCCCGCGCTGACGGGGCGCGGGGTCGCGCGGCGCGCAGGCGTCGAGTGGGCGGGCGCGTCGTGCGCGCGGGCCGCAGGCCCAGGGCGCCCCGATCCTGCTTGCCAAGGCTCGGCTCCCCCGTTGGAATGCGCCCTGCTTCGCTGGCGCCGTGGCCGAGTGGCTAGGCAACGGATTGCAAATCCGTGTACTGCGGTTCAATTCCGCACGGCGCCTCCATCTTCCCAGCCCTAGAAATGGCCCTGCAGGGCCTGTCTGAGGCTCGGTCTACGGTTCCGCTGTCAGCGGCAGGCGCTGCTGACAGTGAGGCGCGCATGGCCTGGACCGTCACGAAGGGCTCGCTGGTACACGTGCAGTGGCGCGAGGACGGGCGCATCCGCAGTCGCTCGACCGGCACGACCGACCCCAGGCTGGTCAGGCGGGCCCTGGAGGCCGCCGAGGCGCGGGAGCGGGACGCTGAGAGGGCCGCGGGCGGGCCGCCGCCCAGGCGCCCTGAGGACGTCCTGACCGACTTCCTGGCCGACCGGGAGCGCCGGAACTGCCGGCCCGGGACCCTGCGGTTCTACCGGGGGCACCTGCGCCCGCTCTTCCGCGACTGGGCCGAGCGCCCCTGGGCCGAGTGGACCCGAGCCGCGCTCGAGGCCTGGATCGACCAGCGCCGGGAGACCGCGCGCGTGGAGCAGCGCCGGGGCCCCGGTCCTGCCGCCGTCGGGAGCCTGGTCCGGGCGTGCCGCGCCCTGATCGCCTGGGCCAAGGAGACCGGCGTCCTGGTCCCCGACTTCCTCTCGGGGATGGAACCGCCCCTGGTGGACGCGCGCGAGCCCGAGCCCCTCGACGAGTCTCAGGTCGCGCTGCTCGTCCGGTCGGCCACGAAGCTGGGGGTGCGCCTGAGCATCGCGCTCGCCGGCTACCTCGGGCTTCGGCGCTCGGAGATCCTCCGCCTCACCTGGGAGGACGTGGACCGGGGCGCCGGCACCGTGCGGGTCGTGCGCAAGGCGCGCGCGGTCCTGCGCCTGGACGTCCACCCCGAGCTCGACGCGGTGCTGGGCGAGGCCGAGGCGGCGCAGCGCCTGGCCGGGCGCGAGCTGGCCGGTCCCGTCGTGCGCGGGGTCGCTTCCTCCCGCGACTTCACGCGCTGGCTCCGGGAGGCCTACGAGCGCGCCGGGCTGGCCTGGCCCAAGGGCCGGCCGCTGCACCTGCTCCGCCACACCCTGGCCAGCAACCTGTTCCGCCGCGGCGTCGCCGCCCACGTCGTCCGCGACGTGATGGGCCACGCCTCGCTCGCCACCACCAACCGCTACAGCCATTCCCGGGCGGAGGAGCGAAGGGCGGCGCTGCTGGGCGGGGCGACGCCGCCGGCGGCGACCTCGGCGCACGGGACGTAGCCGCACCAGCTCGGCCGGGTGCTGGGGCCGTAGGCGGCCTGGCGCGGCTGCGGCGGGGGCGTGGGGACCGGCGGCGCGGCCGCGGCGGCGGGGGGCGCCGCATGTACCAGCCGCTGGGCGATGGGCAGGCCTGCCGCACGCCCCTACACCGCAGCTGGGGCAGGGCGGGTCACGCGAGGCCGGTGGTTCCGATCATAACTCCATGTGCAACAACAGCCTGCGTCGCTCTCGCTATGCCGGACACGCTCCCTGGAGCAGCCGTGCGGCCGGGGACGACTCCAGCCGAGCGCGCACAATCGTCGATTGGTGTATAGCATCCCGTCCGGTACCCGGACCAGAGGACGACATGCCCGGCAACACGCGCAAGGTGAAGCTAGCCAGCGGAGTCTCCGTCGAGGCCGAAATCGTGCAGCCGATGTCGTCGCAGGAGACCTTCAACGCCTACCTTCTTGAGGACGGGTCGACGGTCAGGCTCAAGGCCGTGGCGCTGGAGTTCCTTCGCTTGCCACCTCCGCACTTCGACGCGGCCGGCGAGCCGGTCTACCTGCTCCGGTCTCACAACGTCGTGACTGTCAGCGCGCCTGAACACCTGAGGAAGAAGACGTGATCATTGAGACCTTCACTTGGGCGATCATTACGCTTGCGCCGATGGCCCGCAGCCGCATCGAGTGTGACGAAGCGTCCAAGGGCGAGGCGGCCGAGTGGTTCGGCAACGGCGAGGGCGACGAGATCCAGGAGACGAGCACGATCGAGCAGGAGGCACGGCCCCTTTCGTCGGTCGCTCGCGACTTGCTCACCACCGTGACGTGGTTCCCGAGCCTCCGCGTTTCGGATTACGCGCGCGCTCGGGACTTGGACCCGCTGGAGGCACTGGACGCGGCGCGTGAGCTGTTGGAGGCCGGTCTACTGCTTCGCCTGGAGAGGTAGGCGTGGTTCTGTTTCGGGCGGGTGAGTCGATCTCCGGAGATGTGATCCTGTTCTCGTTCGGATCGCACCACCCGAAGCACCAGCCGCCCCCGCCGCCGTTCACCGGGGCGCTGAACGTCACCGGTCGCGCAGCCGTAGACTTGATCTTGGCAACGCCGCAGCAGGTCAGCGATCGGCTCGTTGTGGGCAAGTTCACGGCGCGTGCGCCGGAGGAGATTCACTGCACGCAGGCAAGCTACTCGGCTGCGGAGCGACCGGATGTCGACAGACAGAAGGTCGTGAAGAGTGGGAAGCACCGAGGAGTTGCTGGGCGGCTTCGCCACGCCACTTGCAGAATCACGAAGCCCTTGCCAGGCCGGTGAGTGTGACGCGCCCTGGGGAAACTGCTGGCGACTTAGCAGGGCTCACTCGGAACAGCCTCCAGGCCGCCGCCGACCGCGACCGCCGGCCCTCGCCCAGTGGGCGGAGAACGCCCTGCTGGACGCGGCGGGGAGGTAGCGCGACATGCCCTGTTGCTTGCACCCCACCCTAACTACCCGATACCACCGACCAGGCTAACATCCTGGTCGGGTACGCCGTACACAGGGCGTATCCAACAAGCGAGGTCATCGCCATGCCGCCCGAGCCTCCGAACGCGCCGCGGAAGTCGCTGACGTTCGACTACGTGTACGCGAAGGACCACCGGACCGTCCCGTGCAGTGGTGTGTTCGGTGGACTCACGCCGTTGGATGGACTGTTCCTTGCGGTGTACTCGGAGCACATTCCGGTCCCGCAGCGGGTCGTTCATGGGCTGAACCCAGATGGGACGCTTGGAGCGGAGACAAGCCGCACCGCTCCGTGCGACCTCTCGCGGGAGGTGCATGTGACGCTCATGCTGGACGCCGGTGCTGTGGTGTCGCTGCGCGACTGGCTGACGGACAAGATTGCGCAGCTGGAGAAGCGCAAGGCTAAGCGGATCGAGATGAAGGGGAGCGCCAAGGAGTGACCACGCACACTAGAGATGAGCCGGCGGACGCTCTTGCCTGCCCCGGGTGGCAGGACGCAACCACCATAAGCACCCTAGGGCGTGACTTCGTAGAGTGGGGGCAGTTCTTGGCCAGTGAGAGCGATCTTACCGGTGCGCAGTCCCTGGGTCCTCCCATGACCCAAAGGCGCTGGCCCGCTTCCAGCTCTGGGGAGCCTGCGCGTCAGGGGAGGAATCTGAAGCAGCGCTGGCGTGGGATGTACGTGTTTGCAGACTTCTCCGCCTCCAGCTCTTCGCGGCCATCGGCACCCGGTCCCGACTTCACCACAGCGGCCCATTCGGTGCGGTCAGCACTAGAGTCGCTCGACCCGCGTGCGAGTGACGAGAGGATCGACCAAGTCCTCGCGCAACTTGTCGCGGACGAGTCCGCGGGTCACATTGGCGCTTCCACGGTACTGGACGTGCTGCGGGGGATTGGTCCTGGGGCCCAGCGCGTCGCTGCCGTTCGCCTGCTTGGCCTTGTCGCATGTGAGGGAGAGTACGCGATGTGCGTGGAGGAGGCGCGCAGCGCACTGCAGAGTCGAGATCCTCGAGTCCGGTACGCCGCGGTCGATCTGCTCGTCGACTTGAACACGACAGAGAGCGTCGAACTTTTGAGGTCGATCGCGAGGTCCGATGAGAGCGCCGCCGTGAAAGCGAACGCCGCCGACGGGCTGGCACACCTGCGGGCGCCCGGGGGTTAGTGGAAGATGATCCCCGTGGAGCAGTTGGCTCGAAAAGTCGACCCGACGATATGGGAGGATCCGAGGGAACGGCTGGCTTGTTTCGCCCTGGAGGATGGGGCCGCCGGGGTCTCTGTCTTCGCGTACTCGGGGCGGGAGGACCTGGTCCTCGTAGCGGTTGCCATCCAGTGCGGCCGAGCGCGAGGTCTCCAGTGGGGGCGCAAGGGTCCGGCCAGGCTCCGTGCTGTGAACTTCCTCGCACTGCCCGTGGAGCTTGTCGAGGACCTAGGCCCGGTCGAGAAGACCGACGGCACGACTCCGATCGAGCGCGTGAATCAGATGCATCGGGAGTTGCAGTGGTGTCCGTCCAAGTTGGCTGCACTTGTGGAAAAGGCGGCAAGCACACCAGGCGCTCAACTGCTGGAGATTACGCGCGCCGAGCTGGAGGCAGGCCTTCGCGGGTTGAAGGCCACTGATTTGTGCGCGGAGGGGCTGGCATGGCGCGACCGGGAGCTCGCCCGTCTGGACGAGAATCGGGAGCGGGCGAACGGGCCCAGGTAGCAGGCAAAGGGGCAGCGGCGCGCCCAAGCGGACTGTGCAACAGATGCGTCGTGGGTCCGATGGGCGCACCGGACTTTCTCCAACCGCGGCGCGATCCCACCCACCCTGGTTCCACCAATACACACGGACGACAGACGCTACCCCTTGACCAGTGGCACGACGACGCCGGCGAGGGCGATCAGGAGGCCGAGCAGGGCGGCGCCGACCTTGATCGTGGTGTTGAGCCTGGTCATCGCCGTGGAGAGATCGTCGATCCGATCCTCGAGCTTGCGCCGGTTCTCGTCGGCGGCGCCCCAGCGGTGGCGATCGACCGCGGCGTCGCGCTCGAGGCGCCCCAGGCGGTCGTAGACGCCCCCGTCGGGGCAGGCTGCGGCGGCGGTGGGCTGGGGCACGGCGGGGCTCCTCAGGACCAGGCGGCGACTGCGGCTGAGACCAGGACGAGGGCGATGGCCGCGCCGAGCAGCAGGCCGGTCTCCAGGCCGCTCCGCCAGGCCACGCGCAGCTCGTGCCGGCGGATGGCCCCGTGCTGCTCCGGGCCGTCCCAGACGCCGCCGTGGTCGTCCAGGGGGCCGCGGGCGGGCGTGTCGGCGGGGGCGGCGCGGGGGGCCACGGCTAGCGCATCCCACGCAGGCTGGGCTCGGGGCGCGGCTTGGGCGGCGAGGGTGGCGGGCCCCCGCTGGCGGCGCGATGGACGGCTCCGCCGGGCCAGGGGTCGATCGGCTCGTAGTCGATCCCAACGGAGGCGCCGCAGCCTCGGCACGACTCTGCGCCCGTCGCGCTCGGCGGCCAGGGCCGTCCGCAGTAGGAGCACGCAGAGGTCGTCACGGCTTCGCCTCGCCCGTCTCGGTCAGTTCGGTCCCGTGGGTCCCCTCGATGCCGGCGGCGACCCGGCGGGCCGTGCGGCGGTCCAGCGCGGCCAGGGCGGCCTCGACATGGGCCAGGGCCTCGGCGTTCTCGGCGCAGGCGAACAACCCGCCCTGGTAGTGCTCCAGGCGCTCCGCGGCGACCTGGAGCAGGGTCTCGACGAAGCACCCGTTGGGCTCCAGGCGCCGGCCGTCGGGCGCCACGAGCGGCCCGTTCTGCCACCGGACGCTCAGGCCGACGCCGGCGGCCTCGCCCCCCGCCGGGCGGCCGAACTCGTCGCGGTGCTGGACGTGGGCGACGGCCTGGCGCACGGCTACGCGCCCTCCCGGGGCGGCCAGCGCCAGACCATGCCCCGGTAGTCCGGCCGCAGGCCCAGCAGGCCTTCGTGGGGCAGCGACGTCTCCCAGCGCTGGCCGCGCCGGCAGTCGGCCGCGATGCCGTCGAGCGCGGACTGGGGCAGCGTGACCGACGCGTACGACTGCCCCACGAAGCCGCGCAGCGTCCACTCGTCGTTCGTCCCGTCGAGGAACACCTGGACGTTGACGCCGACCGAGCAGGCCGGGTGGTCCTGGAACTCGTGCGGCCAGACCGCCACGACCAGAGCCGGGCGCCAGACCGGGTTGGCGCAGCGCGGCGCGATGTTCACCTGGACGAAGCGGCCGACGGTCGGGTCGGGGACGGTCATCGCGTGCTCCTGAGGTGGTGGTGCCGGCGGGCCATCCCGTGGGTCCGCTCCGCCGGCGGCGAGGGCACGGCCGTGGCCGCCCCCCGCGTGCATCTGGGTCAGGCCGGCTTCGGCGGCGCGGCGGCCTGGAGCGCCTTGGCCGCGGCGACGAGCTCGGCCTCGGTCACGCGCTGACCGCCGGCCCCCTCGAAGGGCTGGGCGTCGTAGCCGGCGAGCAGGCGCCGGACGAGCAGGGCAAGCCCGCCCCCACCGCCGACCAGGCCGAGCAGGCTGGCCCACCAGGGCGTGCCGCCCCCGGCCTCTTCCCGAGCGGTGACCTTGGCCTGCTCGACCGCGGCGCCGGCTGCCGCGGTGGCCTCCTGGGCCCCCTTGGCCGCGACGGCCTTGGCCTCCTCGGCCGTACGCTGGGCCGACTCGGCCCGGGCCACGAGCTGGGCCGCGAGGGCCTCGGAGACGCTGCGCCCCTCGGCCAGGGCCTGCTCGTAGGCGGCCTTGCCCGCGGCGTCGGCCGCCGCCATGTCCCCGCGGATCTGCGCATCGGCCTGGTCCACGTGCGTACGGAGGTCGGCCAGGGCCCGGTCCTGGGCCGCGTGGAGCTCGTCCACGTACCCCTCGGAAGCGGGCAGGGACTCCCCGATGGCCGAGGCCACCCGGCACCCGGTCAGGTTCGTCATCGCCACCATGGCCAGCGCCAGGACGCCCAGGACGGCCGCGGCGCGCCCGCCGCGCCCGATGCGCCAGAGCAACAGGAAGACCAGCAGGGCCAGCCCCGTCGCGGCCAGAGGCAGCCAGGGGGCGCACTCGCGCGGCTCGAGACGGACGCGCTCGCCCAGCGGCCCCACCGGGCCGGAGACCGGCATCACGCCGGGGATCCCCGCGGCGCCCCCCGCCTCGTCGGCCAGGTCCGGCACCTCGCAGCGCCCGCCCGGGCACAGCTCGAGCGCGGCCTGCGACTGCGGCGCGGCCGCGGGGGCCGGGCAGGCCTGGCACGGCGCGGCGCTCACCGGCGCCGCAGGCGCCTTCCCGCGCGCGGCGTAGACGTTCACCGTCACGTTGCCGCTCTGCGGCGGGCACTGGCGGCGCGTGGTGCAGGCGGCGATCGCCGCGGCCAGGAGCACGAGCATGGACACGACGAGGAAGGCGCGCAGCACGAACGGGATCGGGCGCATGGGGATCTCCAGGGGATCTCTGTGCTCAACGAGAGAGCTGAGCCAACAGGATGTCCCCGGTCCACGGCCCGCCAACGGTCACCTCGACGTGTGATCGGAATGTCCGAACTCCTACACGTCGCCTCGCCGCGTCTCTGCGCGCGCCCTGCGGCCGCACATCAGCGGCCGCGGGCCAGGCCAGCGGCCGCCAGCTACACGACCTCGAGGATCGCCACGACCCAGGCGGCGTACCTGAAGTTGGGCGTGCCGCCGCCGACGTCGACCATGAACTCGAAGATTTCGTCGGAGTCGAGCGCGGTCCAGAACTCGGCCTCGACGTAGCGGTCGGCGACCTGGGGGTAGACGCGCTTGTCCTGGGTCGAGCCGTTCGCGCGCGCGGCGAAGTAGCAGCCGTCGCTACCGGTCCCGGGCAGCGTCTCGGAGGCGCCCGCGGCGACGCGCACGCGCAGCAGCACCGCCGCGACCTTGCGCACGTTGTCGCCGGTGTCCTGGACCCCGGCGCCGTCGAGCAGCGAGGTCAGGTCCACGTCCTCCCAGGCGACGTCGGCCGCGGCCGGGCTGGCCGTGGTGAACGTCACGGCCTGGGGCGCGCTCAGGTGGCGCACCTTGGCGATGCGCAGCGTGCGCCAGCCGTAGGTCGGCGTGGCCGTGAGCTGGCACCACATCTTCAGCACGGGGTTCGCGGCGTCCGTGGTGTCGAGCCAGAGGCGCCCGACGTCGGCCGAGCCCCACGCCGTCGGCGCGCCGGTGCTCGGGTCGGTCGCGCCCGAGGCCTGGGTCAGCGCCGTGTCCAGGCCGTTCTTGGCCGCGGCCAGGATCACGTCCCCGTAGTCGGAGAGGTCGCTCGGGTCGTAGCCGGGGCTGTTGTACTTCGAGGCCACGTCGCTCGGTTCCTGGCTCGCGCGTGCTGGCGCGGAGCCCCGAGACTGCGGCACCGCGGTGGCGCGCTACGAAGGGGCGGGAAAGTGCGAACTTCCCCGGGGACCGGGCGCCTGTCCCCGCGCCAGGCGCTACGCCCCGGACTCGCGCTCGCGCACGGCGCGGCGCAGCAGACGGGCCACGGCGGTGCGGAGCGCGCGAATGTGCTGGGCCTGGGTCGCGCCGTCGTCCTCCAGGGTCTGGAGCAGCGCGGCGAGGCCGTCGCGCTCCGGGTCCCGGTCGGCGTCGTGCGTCTGGGCCACGGCCGCGGCCGCGGCGGCGTCCTGGCCGTCCTCGAGGACGACCTCGGCGCGCGCGCCCTGGCTGCGCACCGTGACGACCCGAAGGCCGGCCGCCACGAGGGCGTCGGAGAGCCGGCCCGGGTGGACGCGCTTCTCGATGGGGACGATCAGCACATCACGACTCCCATGAGGTACGTCAGGTACGGGTCGGCCGCGGAACCTGCGCGGGCGTCGTCGGCGTAGTAGGTGCCGGTGCCGGCGCTGACGCAGATCAGCAGCTCGCAGTAGTGGTAGCCCACGGTCGGCGTGTAGACGTAGTCGGCGGCGATGCTGATCGCGGCCGTGCCGCTGTTGTGCGCGGCCTCGACACGGGCCGAGGTCGTGGAGTCGTAGCCGATGCCGATGCGGGTCGCGTTGCCCGAGCCGCTGTTGCCGCAGAGCGAGCGCGCCAGCAGCGAGAAGCACTCGTCCCCGAAGGACAGCCACTCAACCTTGTTGCCCGTCCCCGCGTTGGCACGCGCCCACGTCGTGCTCGTCGTGGTGTAGGACGTGGCCGAGTTGCCATCGGCGTAGGCCGGGACCGCGAGCAGCTGCCACGGCTGGCGGTTGTAGTAGGACGCGACCAGCCGCTGGGTGTCACTGAACGCGAACTGCGACGAGCCCACCGTGCGCACGAGCCCGACGAAGCGCCAGTTACGCGCGTTGCCGCTGGTCCCGAGGTAGAAGTCGTCGCCCTTCGGGTTCGTGCCGAGGCCGAGCCCTCCGTGGATGCCCGTGGGCGCCGTGGCCGAGAGGCGCAGGTCGCCCGGCGCGAACGAGGCCAGCGAGTTGGAGACGTAGGCGTAGTACAGCGTGGTGGCGGCCGGCGCGGAGCCCGCGTCGGCCCCCGTGCTGCTGATCAGGTTGTCGGTGTTGAGCAGGTAGATGCCCGCTCCCACGTCCACGATCTCGCCGTTCACCTCGATCAGCGAGCCGCCGTGCGGGACGAGCCCGAGGTCCGTCGCGCCGGTGTAGACCAGCCGCACCTGGGCCACGTGCTCCGCCATCAGGGCTCGCAGCTCGCCGAGCGTGACCTTCTTGTTGCCGGCGGCAGATGCGTCGTAGACCGGGACCGCGTCGCCTGTGGCCGGGTCCACCTCGGCCGTGAGCCCGTTGATGTTCAGCGTCGAGGTCGGCACAGCCCAGGCCCCGCTCGCCTTCAGGAACTTCCCGGCTGCGGCGTCCCCGGCACCCGGTGCCGGGACCAGTCCCTTCGTGCCGCCGGCCCCGGAGTCCCCCACGACCGCGCTGAGCAGGGCCGTGGCCTGCGCCCCGGTCAGGTCCTCGGGGTCGCCGCTCCCCGCGGTGGAGCGCCCCTTGATCGTGCCGTTGGCCATGTCGGCGGCCTTGGCGTTGGTGATCGCGTTGGGCGCGACGGTCGGGCTCGGGTAGGTCCCGGTGAGGTCGCCGCCGGCGGCGCCGCTCGGCGGGCCCCCGCTCACGCTGACCCAGCCTGTGCTGCCGAAGCCGGTCTGCTTGACGTAGTACGCGCCCGAGGTCGTGTCGAGGTAGCGGCTCCCCGGCGGCGCCTGCACCACGCCCTCGGGCGAGCCCGCGCCGCGCCGGTCCACACGCTGGATGCGCACGTAGACCTCGAGGTTGCCCGACATCAGCGAGTGCCAGCCGATCGGGTCGCGCACGACCAGGCGCGTGCGCACGTAGCGGCCGCTCAGGTAGGCCCCGCCCTGGGGCAGCGGCTTCCAGTCCGACTCCGACGGGCTCGGCGTGCTCGACGTGCCCACCACGTACTCCCAGCGCACGCCGATCAGGGGGCGCCGGTGCTTGCCCTGGCCCGTGTAGGAGCGCAGCGCCCAGGCCGGGCCGTCCGTGTCCTCCTGGCGCAGCCGCTCGACGTTGCCCGGGGCGCCGCGGTAGAGGCTCAGCGCGTGGCCGGGCAGGGAGAGCAGGACCGAGTCCCCGACCCGCCGCGCCTGGTCGAAGCACTCGAGGAAGAAGGTCTGGGTCGAGCCGATGTCGTACTCGTCGCTGGTCACGACCATGCGCGAGGGGAACGGCCCGAACGGGGTCGATGTGAAGCGCCAGCCCGCGTTGGCCGCTCCCAGGCTG
Organism: uncultured Planctomycetales bacterium; assembly: GCA_964588235.1. GTDB lineage: Bacteria > Planctomycetota > PLA2 > PLA2 > JAEUHO01 > CAZPOZ01. Next base: position 5,015 of record CAZPOZ010000005.1, on the reverse strand, counting down.
GCCCAGCCGGCGCTGTCCAGGCCGGTCGGCAGGCGCGTCGTGTAGAAGCCCTTGACCGTGGTGAACGCGACGCCGCGGCTCGCGTCGGCGACCTGAAACCCGACGTGGGTCCCGCCGCTCACGTCCACGCTGGCGATCAGCGTGCCCTCCATGCCGGCGCGCTCGGGAACGACCACGTTCACGGCGGTGGCTGCGGCGCCGCGCGCGCCGCCCTCCGAGCGGGAGGCGAGCAGGAGCGAGCGGGTCGAGCTGCGGCCGGAGCCGCCGAGCGGGATCGGCACGCTGGGCAGGGCCGCGCCCTCCCGCGCCGGACCCCCGGGCGGGACGCGGACCTCCCCCACCAGCTTCCCCGTGTGCTCGTCCGGGCCCTCGATCACCTGCACCACGGTCGGCTCTTCGTCGGCCGGGCCGGGCTCGACCTGGACCACCGCCGGGGCCCCCAGGTCCACGGGCAGGACGGTCGCCTCGGCCGGGGCCGTCGGCGCCTCGCCGCGCCCGGGCACCGTGTAGGTGGTCTTCGTCGTGGTGGCCTCGCCCTCCCACGGCTCCTCCGCGTCGCCCCAGCGCACGGCCAGGACGCGGATGGTCCACTCCGACTCGCTGAGCTCGACCTCGGCCTGCCGCGCGTCCGGCGCCGCCGTGGCCACCAGCTCGCCCTTGTGCGTCGGGCTCGTGCTGGCGTAGACCCGCCACTCCTTGAGGTTGGGGTCCTGATCGTGCGCGACCCAGGAGACGACGAGGATCACTTCTTGACCTCCGCCTTCTTGGTCACGCTGACCGACGTGGCCCCGAGGAACGGCGGGAGGGGGGCGGTCGGCCCCGGCAGCACCGCGGGCGGCGGCAGCGTCACGGTCTGCACCGTGCGGCGCCATGCTCCCGCGGCGCCTCACGCTGCACCGGCCTTCTTCCGGCGTCCTGCTCGCCCCATGGCGCCGGACAGCGCCATGGCGAGGCCGATCATCAGGGCCCGGTGCTCGCGCCTCTGGCGCACCTGCTGCGCTCTGCTGGTGCGCGCCTTCACGCCGCACCAGCCTTCCGCGCGCTCTTGGGTCGCCCGACCCGGGCGATCCACGCCTTCAGCACGTGCTCCCACGCGGGCCACCATGCCGGCGCCCGGCGCGCCCAGGCGGGGCGCAGCAGGCCCCCGCTCTTCCTCTGGCTCTTCCGCTTCGTCACTTGCTCCTCCTTCGCCCCGCGGCAGCGCCGCAGGTGTTCCGTTGCTCCCCAGGGGCGCGCGCGAAGAAGAGCGCGACGGCCGCAAGCCGCACGAGCGCATGCGCGCTGGTCCCCGAGAGGTTGGTAGCCCGCCGCCCGGCCTTCGCGCCCGCGCTCACGCCGCACCGCCCACGCGGCAGGCTTCGATGAAGCGCTCCAGCTCGGCCCGCTCGATGAACCTGTTCTTGCGCGAGAGCCGGATCTCGGCCAGGCGCCCGCCTGCGATCAGGCGGGTGACCTGCTTGCGGCTCACCCGCAGGAACTCCGCCGCCTCGCTGAGCGTCAGGCGGTCTGCCGCTGTGGTGTTTGTCGTCATGCCCACCACAATCGGCCCATTTGGGCCGAAACGCAACACAATTCTCCGCTGCCGGCCATATTGGGCCGATGCGTGTGGCGCAACCCGTTGTGCCCGCGTGGCTTAGGGCGGCATGATTTGGCCGATGCCTGTCCCCGAGAACTCCTGGCAGGCCAAGGTCGAGCGCCTGCTCGGCGGAGGCCGGGGTGCGCCCGTGCGTCTGGCGCGGCTGTTGGGGATCCCGGAGCGGTCAGCGCGGAACTGGCTCTCGGGGCGATCACGCCCACGTGCAGAGGACGACGTCGTACGCCGGATAGCCGAAGCACTGAACGTGGCGGAGTGGTGGCTCTCGGACCAGGGCATCGGTGGGGACGCGCCCCCCAACAACCCGGACCTCAACGGGCTGATGCAGATGATCCCAGCGAAGTACAGGCCCCTCGCGCTCGTGTTCCGCGACCCTGCTGCAGGAGACTGGCTGCTTGAGCAGCTGCGTCTCTACGAGCGAGCCCGCCAGCAAGGGCGGCGGCTGCCGTGACCACGCGAGCCACCTCCTCTGCCGTCCAGCGCCCGGCCTTCCCCCGCAGGGCCCGATTGACACCGCATCGCACAACCGCTCCGTCTTCCGGCCCCGTGCCGGCCTCGCGGCGCGGCTGGTCGGACCTCCGACCGGGGGGTGCAAGTCTGGCTGCTGTTAGGGACATCGCAGCCACGGTAGGGGAACGAAGTAACGCCACAACAGGTTGTGCTTCTTCGGGCGCTCGTTACCCCGGCGCAGCCCTGAAAATGGCCCTCGCGTTACCTTCGAGTCGGTCAGAAGGATCTTCGCGTAGCGCTACGGAATTGGGGTCCGGCGGCCTGACCACGACCGGCGGACGAAGGAGTCAGTGGTCTGAGGGGTGTGCACATGGACCATCACTTCGGGCTGCTCGCTGGCGGCCTGGCCGGGCTGGACTGGCCGGCTGAGTTCAACCCGCTGGTCTGGGGCTTCCTCGCGATCGTGGCGATCGCGGTCGGCTACGTGCTGCTGAGGAGCGCCGTGCGCGACGGCGTGTACGCGGCGCTGCGCATGCACGACGGAGCGCGCCCGCGCGCCCGCGATCGCGGCGTGGCGCGTCTCGGCGCGCTGCTGATCCTGTCCGCGGCCGCGCTGCTGGCCGCCACAGCTGCACGGGCCGGGGAGCCCCGCTCGTTGGAGCAGCGCGTCGCCGAGTTGGAGGGACATGTGGGCGCACTCACAATCCGCGTGGCTGCGCTTGAGGCCGCACGTGGACCTGGCTCCGGGCCCAGCGCCGGAGCGAAGTCGGCCTTGGAGTGCGCGGCCGCAGAGTCCGCTCGGCGCGCGATCGAGCGGGCGTACGCCGGACGCGCAGGCATGCAGAGCGTGTTGGTCAACCAGATGCCTGCTGAGCACGCCGTGGAGCTGCGCGCGGTCGAGGCGCGCTACGACTCCGGAGCGTACGGACCAGTCGCACGGGCCAGCCTGCTCGTCTTGAGCATGGAGAACGCGTACCTGCGGTGCGTGCTGTTTGCGGCTCAGCGGAGGCGCCTCCCGGCTGCCGCGGAGTCCGCCCTGTTTGCGCTGCAACGCGCGCTCGGCGCCTGCGCGTGGCCAGAGGTGGTCAGCGCGCTTGAAGCGATGGATGCCGCCATGCCGAAGGGTGCGCGGTGAGCGCCCCTTCTGCGCCCGTCGCCCGCGGCCTGGCGTTCATTGGCGCGTCGCTGGCCACGGCTTCGTGTGCGCCTGTCCGCCTGGGCGCCCGCTGACGATGCCCCCGCGCACGCCGCGGCCGCGGACCCACGACGTCGAGGACGCGCCGGCGGGGACGCTGGTGTGGGACGACGCGCGCGGGCTGGGCTTCGTCATCCCGCGGCCGGTGGACCCTGACGCGGGGCGGCTCGTGATCGAGACGGACGAGCGGCCGGAGGGCGACAACGCGGACTGGTGGAAGAGGCCGGCGGGTCCGATCGCCAACGTGGTCTGGCTCGAGCGCGGGGACAGAACCGCGGAGGAAGGGCTCAGCGTCGTCGACGACCCGGCGCGGCTGCGGGGCGAGCTCGAGCGGATCCTCGCGAGCAAGGACGATCCGACGGTGACGGGCGTCGCGCTGGAGTGGACCTCGATCGCGCGCGCGCAGTTCCCGCGGCTCGCCGGTGCCGTGGTCACGCTCCAGCGCTGGCGCCTGCTCGACAAGTACCACGCCAGGACGCACGTCGTGGCCGACGTGGCCCGTGCCGGGGAGTCCCTGCTCCGCTGCACCACGCGCTCGACCTACACGCCGTGCTCGATCCTGGCCAACGTCGAGCGCCACCTGGCCGTGCTGGAGTCGGACGAGAACGTCGCGGTGCGCTCGCTGGCGACGTGCGCACGCGCCGACCTGGCCGACCTGGCCCGGTCGCGGGCTCAGGCCGGGCGGGACGAGGTCCTGGACGCGCTCCGCGCCGGTCTCGCCCGGGCCGCGACCCAGCGCGGCGTCGCCTCGGCCGAGCGCGCGTTCGGCGCGGCGCTGCTCAAGCTCCGCGTGAGGTGGCGCGGCTGCGGTGTCGACGATGTCTTCGCCGGGATCGAGCAGCAGGCCGAGGCGCTGGTTGGAGAGCGGGAGCAGGCTCTCGGGGGAGCGGCCGCCGAGCGCGCGGCGGCGCCGCGGAGCACGGATGAGAGCCAGCGCCGCCGGCAGACGTAGGAGCGCGCCGTCCTGGCGGGGCCTTTCCGGGCACAGGCCAGGCCAGCAGCCGCCGCGGCCGGTCCGGTGGAGCCCAGGACGGACCAAGGCCCGGCGCCTCCTGGGCCGTCCTGTGCGGCCGGGGGGCCGGCGCGGCGGTCGTGCGGCGGCCCGCATGGGGCGCGCGGCTCGCTGTCAGCAGGCTGTCAGCAGCGCTCCGCGACCGAGCGTAAACCGTTGCCGATGCGCGGTGCTTGACGGGCTTCCGTCTGGCGTGAGCGGCGCCACATGGCCATCCCGTGCGGCCTACTTCGCATTGCAAATCCGTGTACCGCGGTTCAATTCCGCGCGGCGCCTCCATCCTGCCTAGGGTGCCGCATTCGTGTGCGAGTGGGCCCTGTAGGCTGGAGTCCCCGAAGCTCGCTCCTGCACTTCCGTCATGCGAGGTGCGTAGTCCCGGGGCAGCGCAGCTGCGATCGTTCGGCACGACCCAGGGCGCAGCTTCGGCAACTCCGGCCGCACAGCCGCCGCCCGAGCCCTCTGGAGACCGTGGGGCGTGCAAGTGTTCGCTGGGAGCCGTGGGCTGCGGTTGCGCACCGTCCGCCGCCACGGCTTCCGTTCCGCCCCCGCGAACGCCACGAGGGGGCAGGACGTCACGCGCAGGGGAGGGAAGTCCGGCGGCACCAGGTCTCGAAGCGGCGCAGCCTCGACTCGGTCGGATCCGGGGTGGACGTTCCAAGGGTCAGCGGGCGCGAGGGGAGTCCCGTGGGATCGGGACGGCAACCCTGAGGCTCAACGCCACCAAGATAGGCGATGCGAGGCACGTGCGGCGCGCTGGAGCCGGG
>CAZPOZ010000004.1:0-25879 GCA_964588235.1 uncultured Planctomycetales bacterium | reverse complement strand
GCCGCCCCCGCCGCCGCTTGCGGCGGCGCTGGCACGCGCCGGCCTACGTAACGAGACGATGCGGGCCTGAGCGCCCCCAGCCCAGCGCGTCGCACGTTCCCGCCTCGATCTTGCGACGCGCAGAACCAGCCGCCGCGCCCGGCCGCTCCACGGGGTCCTCCCCCCGGCCCGGCGTCCCGGAGGGGCCTTGGTCCCGGCGTCCGCAGCGAGCCCGCCGAGCGCGTCCGGGCTACGATCCCGCCTTCCCCCTGGATGGAGGTCCGCCATGCCCCGCCTCGCCCTGACTGCCACCCTGTGCGCCGCGCTCGCCGTCGGCGCGTTCTGCGCCGGACGTGCCTTCAGCGAGGAGCCGCCCGTCGCGCCGCCCGCCGCTCCGCCCGGTTCCCCGCCGAGCATGGAAGAGATGATGAAGGAGTGGGAGAAGCTCAAGGCGCCCGGCCCGCAGCACAAGCTGCTCGAGGGCATGGCCGGCACCTGGGTCGGCAAGGGCGCCTGGACCGAGGCCGGCATGACCTCGAGCTTCACCGAGGAGCTCTCGGCCAAGATGGTCTTCGGCGGCCGCTTCCTGGCCTGCGAGACGAAGATGAGCACCGAGGCCTCCGGCCCGATGCCCTCGATGACGATGAACAGCCTGATGTTCATCGGGTTCGACAACGCCAAGCAGAAGTACGTGCACGCGATGCTGGGCGACTGGTCGACGTCGATGGGCACCTCGGAGGGCAGCTACGACGCCGCCACGAAGGCCCTGACGATGACCGGCACCGAGGTGCTCGGCCCCGGCAAGGAGCGCAAGTACCGCATGGTGCAGACCTTCACCTCGGCCGACTCGTGGCGCTTCGAGATGTACTTCACGCAGCCCGACGGGCGCGAGGCCAAGGCCGGCGAAGCCGTCTACACGCGCAAGTAGGGGCGCGCGCGGAGCGCCGGCCGCCCGGGCGAGCCGCGGGCTACGGGGCGAAGGGCTTGAAGGCCTCGCAGAAGGCGAGGTCGTCCTGGCTGATGCCGCTGTGCGTCGGCGAGAGGCCGCTGCCGGGGTGGTCGCGGTTGAGGGACCACATCGACAGCAGGCGGATGTCGTTGGCCTCGGCCCAGGCCTTCACGGTGGCCGCGTCGGCCAGGGTGAAGGTCTCGGGCGCGGTGTCGTTGAGGCCGATCATCGGCGTCAGGCCCACCATCCGGCGGATCTCGGCCAGGGTCTTGCCCGGCGCCAGGACGGCCAGCTGCGCGACGACGCTGGCCCCCGCGTCGGTGGCCGCCTTGCCCATGTCGGCGGTGTTGCTGCCGTAGTCCATGCACATGACGTTCACGCAGTCGAGCGTCACGCCCGCCGCCAGCGCCGACTGGACGACGGCCAGGCCGTCGGGGGTCAGCCCCGTGGGCAGGACGGGCAGCGTGAGCGAGACGTGGAGCAGGCGGCCCGCCGACGCCGCGGCGTCCTGCAGGCCCCGCAGCGCGGCGCTGCGCAGCGCGATCGAGGCGGCGTCGGCCACGAACGCGCCTTCGACGTCGAAGTCCACGTAGGTGAGCGCGTAGCGGTCGATCACGGCCTGGTAGGCCTGCTGCAGCTCGGCGGCGGTCTTGCCCGCCTGGCTGTAGGCCACCGCGAGCTCCTTGCCCGTCGCGCCGCCGAAGGAGAGGATCGCGTCGCCCCCGTGGGCCCGCAGGCGCTCGATCCCCGCGACGAAGGCGGCGTCGCCGGTGACGGCGTCGGACGAGCCCACCTGGTAGACGCCGGCCCACGAGGCCACCAGCGGCGTCCACCCGTCCTCGACGACGAACGCCAGGTGGAAGCGCTTGACCCCGCGGGTGTCGAGCACCTCGTCGGTGAGCGCGCCCAGGGTGGGCCAGAGCCCGGCGTCCACGTAGGGCGCGAACAGCCGCCTCGGCCAGGGGTCGGCCGGCCCGGCGGGCTCGCGGTGGAACGTCACGCGGTAGCTGCGCCGCGTGACCCCGTCCTGTGCGGTCACGACGACCTCGACCTCCGTGTCGGCGCCGCCGGCGAGCGGGAGAGGCGGAGACGGCAGGCCTGAGGCCACCGCCGTCCCGGCCACCGAGAGCGTGGCCGCCGGGTGCGCCGCCGTCGGGGTGAGCGTCGCCTGGGCCGTCCCGGGGGGCACGCTGGCCGTGAAGGACGCCACGGCCGGATCGAAGGCGGGGGCCAGCGACCCGACGGACGGCACGAGCGCCGCGAGCGTCGCGTCGGCCGAGGGCGTCGCCGGCGGCGCGGCGGGGCCCGGGCCCGCGCCGCCGGAGCCGCCGCCGCACGCGGACACCAGGCTCAGCAGGAAGCCGCACAGCGCTCGGCTCGCCCGCATGGTCACCTCCTGAAGGCCTGGAGAGCGGCCCGCCACAGTCTAGTGTCCCGAGTCGCAAGACCGTCGCCATGGTCCCGAGGCCTGGCCAGAGGGCGTGTCGGTCAGGGGCCGTGCCTGCGCTCGAACGGGCACCGACGCGCTGGATGGCCATCCCCCTGGGCGCCCCGCAAGCGGGGCGCCGTGGAAGGCCCGCTGCGGCGAGGCCGCCCCCGCGGCCGCGCGCCGCAGCGGGGTAGAGTCTCGCGGGGCCCTCGAGGGCTGCCGCGTCGACGGAGGAGCCGGGCATGCGCCGACCGCTCGTCACCCTCGCGCTCGCCGGCGCCTGCGCGGCGCTGCCGCAGGTCGGGCCGTGGGCGCGCCAGGCGCCCCGGGCGCTGGCGGAAGAGCCGACGACGCCCGAGGCGCCGGGGCTCGACGCCCCGGTCGAGTGCCTCGCGGCCGACGGCGAGCGGCTCTACGTCGGCGGCCGCTTCCGCCGGGCTGGGGCGGTCCCGGCACGGCACGTCGCCGTGCTCGAGCGTGGCACCTTCGCGCCGCTGGGCAGCGGGCTCTCGGGGCCGGCGCTCACCCTGGTCGTCGGGCCCGACGGCGCCCTGGTGGTGGGCGGCGCCTTCGACGAGGCAGGGGGTCAGCCCGCCCCGCTCGTCGCGCGCTGGCGGGGCGGCGCCTGGGAGCCCTTGCGCGGACCCGCGGGGGGGCTGGGGGGCGGCGAGGTGCGCGCTCTGGCGTTCGCGGGGCCGACGCTCTACGCCGCCGGCACGTTCCGCAGGATCGGCGGGCGCGAGGGCCTCGGGGTCGCCCGCTGGACGGGGACCGACTGGGAGCCCGTGGGCGATCCGGCCGAGCAGGCGCTGTGGGGCGAGAAGCGCTGCCTGGTCGGCCTGGGCCCCGACCAGGTCGTGCTCGGCGGCGCCTTCGCGCGGCGTCCCTACCGCTCGGTGGCCCGCTGGAACGGCTCCACGTTCGAGCCTCTGGGGGTGGCCCTCTTCGATGGGGGCCTCCACGTGCTCCGGCGGGCGGGGACCGGCCTGTGGGCTGGCGGACGGTTCGATCGCGTCGGCCGCGACGAGGCCTCCGAGGGCGAGTCGGCCGGCGGGCTGGCCAGCTGGGACGGAGCTCGCTGGAGGGCGCTGGGCAAGGGCACGCGGCCGGCACGCCAGGGCAACACGATCGAGGCGCGGCCTGGCGGCTCGATCCACGACCTGCTGCCCGCCGAGGGCCTGGTGGCAGGCTGGTTCCACACCTCCAACGACGTCCCCGCGGTGGCGGTGCTGGAGGGGGGCGCCTGGCGGGCGCTGGGCACGGGGCTGGGCTTCGGCGTGGGCGAGTCGGCGCCGCGCGAGGAGCTGACCGTCGCGCGCGCGCTGGCGCGCGTGGGGAAGGACCTGTACGTGGGCGGCCGGTTCCGTTCGGCCGGGGGCCTCCACGTCGGTCACCTCGCGCGCTGGGACGGCCAGCGCTGGCACGGCGTGGGCGGCGAGGCGCGGATGCGCTGGCCGGCCCTCGTGGGCGAGTCGGCCGGGTGGCGCCCGCTGTTCGAGGAGCAGGGGGTGGCGGTCGAGGTGCGCACCTCGCGGGACCGAACCCGCCTCTCGCTCGACTGGCGCCTGCTCAACCGCACGGGCGGCGACCTGTTGGTCACGAGCCGCTGGCTGGTGCAGACCTCCACCCGCTACGACGACGGGCTGCGGCACGTTCACGAGCACCGCTCGGGCGTGGTGCGCGCGGGCGCCGCCGCGGAGGGGGGGCTCTCCGTGGATGCCGCCGCGGCGCAGCTGCTCTGGGCGCAGCCGACCTTCTTCCACGTGGCCCCCTCGACCCGGGCCAGCGCGGGGTCGGCGCGCTGAGGGGCGGGGGATCGGGCGCTGGCCGGCGCGCGCCGCCGAGGGCCGTCCGCGCGCTCCACGGGGTCGTCGCCGGCCGGGCGGCGGTCAGCGCGGGGGGGTGGCCCACGCCGGGTTGAGCTCGGCCAGGCTGCGCTGCTCACGCTCGACCTCGGAGGCGCCGGGCGCCCGGAAGGTCCAGGTGCAGTCGAGCAGGCGCACGTTGCTGGGAGGCTTCTCGGACTCCGGGCGCAGGCGCGGGCTCATCTCACGGAAGCGGCAGCGCTCGAACACGTGGGTGGCGCCCGACCACGCGTACCAGACCGATCGGAACGGCCCCACGATCTCGCAGTCCTCGAGGCGGGCGAGCAGGCCGCCACGCACGTCGAAGAGGTGGCCGAAGCCGGGCGCGCGTCCGAAGCCGGCCTCGATCCGGCAGCCGACGGCGCGGAAGGCGGCGCAGCCGCCGCCCAGCATGCAGCTGCCCCCCGCCCCCATGTCGAAGCCGATCACGCGGCAGCGCTCCAGGGTCAGCGTGAAGGGGCCGGGCCGGATCGACTCGAGGTAGTTGTCGGAGCAGTGCAGCGTCAGGTCACGGAAGGTGAGGTTGTGGAGCTCGCCGCGGGTGCTGAGCGCGTCGCTCAGACGCAGCAGGGTCTGGTCCATGCTGTGGCCTTCGATCACCACGTCCGCCGGGAGCGGGCGCCGCTGCCAGCTGCGCACGTCGAGCGTGTACTGGCCGGGGGGGTAGACGATGCGGTCGCCCGCCGCGATCTCGCTCTCCGGGCTCAGCGTGGCTCCTTCGATCCGGGCGCCCGAGGCCTTGCGTTCGAACAGCCGGCCGAACGCGCGGCCTTCGCTCACGAGCTCGAAGTGCGTGTCGTTCCCTGCCTTCTCCCGCAGGAAGGCCATCACGCCGCCGCGGGCGAGGTCCTCGCGCGCCGCGCGTTCCTTCTCGATCTGCTCGACGACCTGCCGGGCCGCCACGCCCTCCGCGGTGGCGATCATGGTCTCCGCGCGCCGGCGGATGTCGTCGGCGATCTCCTGGCGCCGTTGCGCGACGAAGGTCGGGTTGGCGTCCAGGAGCGCGGCCGGGGGCGACGCGGCGGGGGCCGTGCCCGGCGCGGAGGCCTGCGCGGGGGCCGCGGGGCCGGAGGGGGCGGGCTCGCGCCGGGCGGCGTCGCGTGGCGGGGCCGCGAGGAGCGAGGGCGCGGCGCCCTCAGGCGCCTCGCCGGCGCGCGCGGCGGGCTGCTCGAGCGGAGCCTGCGGCGGGGGTTGGCCCCAGGCGAGCCAGCCAGCGCCCAGGCCGAGGGCGGCGCCGAGGAGCAGCCCCGACAGCGGTCCGGTGCGCATGCGGCCTCCTCCCGGGAGCGCCCTCAAGGCGTGATCGCCAGGCCGTCGAACAGGTCCTGGATCTCGCGCTGCAGGGCAGGGTCCAGGGGGTCCACGTCGGCGTAGAGCCCCACGATCCGGGCGTCGATCATCAGGCAGCCCCACTCCGTGGCCGCAAGGGGCACGAGCACGACCCGGTTCCACGAGTGCCGCGTGAGGCCGTCCTGCTCGTCCTTCTCCGAGCTCTTGGTGACCAGCTCCACGCCGGGACGCCCGCTCACGGTCGTCGCGCCCTTGTGCAGGACGGTGCGGGTCTGGTGGGGCTGGACGGAGCGGGCGTCGCCCGCGTCGAAGCCGTCGATGAACGACTCCGCGGTGCGTTCGGGCTGCGCGCGCCGGAAGCTGCGCACGACGAACGCCAGGTCCACGCGTTCGCCGGGGCGCCGCAACCGGGCGAAGCCGCGCTTGTCCTCCTTCCGGTACCCGGCGTCCACCTGCCAGGTGCTCGGGTGCCGCAGCGTGAAGTCGACGTGCCGCGCGACGTCCACGGGATCGGCGCCCGGCGGTGGGTTGTGGTGGGTCAGGAGGGTCTGCGTGCTCGCGGGGAGGCCGCCCGGCGCCGACGGCGCTCCCGGGGCCTGGCCCGGGTCCTCCCCGCAAGCGGTCACGAGGAGCGCGGTGGCCAGGCTGAGCAGGGCGCGGACGCGGAGGGCGTGCATGGTGGCTCCCGGCGCGGACGGGTCCCGACCGTACCAGGAGCCGCGCAGGGCTGCCTGGCGGGGAGGGCGGGGCGTGGGCGCCGCGGAGCGAGCCGGAGCGGGCCGCCGCGAGGGAGGCCCCGCGCATGCAGCGGAGTCCCAGGCTGCGCGTCGCCCGAGTCCCCCCTTCGCCGCGCGCCCGACGGCTGGAGGGGCGGCGCGGCGGGACTCCTGCTCGCCAGCGGCTGCGTCGTGTCCGGCGGGGGTGCTCCCGGCCCCGCGCACGACGAGCGCGCCCGCCAGCGACCCGGCGGGGCTGGCGGGCGCTCCGAGCGTCCCCGCCGCTCACCAGGGTCGTCTTGACCCCCTCGTCACCGCAGCGTCAGGTGCCCCGGCGGGCCTCGAGAACGGCACGCAAGAGCGCCACCTCGGTGCCCGCGAGCCCCTCCGAGAGGAAGAGGCGCAGGCCCGGGGCCGACACGGCCGCCCGACCCGCCACGAGTTCGGAGAGGGCGATGGCCTCCGCGGCCCTGCGACCGCCGGGCAGAGCCCCCCGCTGGCGCTCGTGCTCCGCGACCTGGGCCGGCGCGTCGGTCAGGAGGAACGCAGCGCGCTCGTAGACCTCGGAAGGGACCTCGTGGGCCCCTCCGAACTTGGGTCCGAGCGTCGCCACGTAGACGTCGGCCCCGAGCGCGGCCGCAGGGAAGGTCGGCGTCGGGCTGGAGGTGGCGCAGAGCACCGCGCCGGCCCCCTGGAGGGCGTCGCCGGGCGTGGGGGCCTCCTCTGCCGCAAGCCCCGTCTCCCGCGCGAGCGCGGCGCAGAACGAGGCCGCGGCCTCCCTGCGCCGCGCCCAGACGGCGAACTCGCCGACGAGCCCCGTCGCCGCCCACGCTCTCGCCTGGTGGTGCGCCTGGACGCCGGCGCCCAACACCGCCGCCCGGACCGGGGCCCGACGCCCGCGGAGCGCCTCCTCCAGCGCCACGGCCCCGATCGCGGCCGTGCGCCACGCGCCGTAGGCGGCGTGCGTGGCCTGGGCCAGCACCGCTCCCGTGGCCAGGTCGAGCAGGACCACCGTCTGCGTCGGCTCCTGCACGGGCTCGGCCCTGGGACCGATCGAGTACATGCGGAAGCCCCCGACGCCCAGCTCGAGGTCCGCGCCGATCGTGAACACGAGCGCGCGGCCACCCAGCGGAACGGTCCAGCGCGGGGGGGAGGCCGTGCGGCCCCGGGCGGCGGAGGCCAGGAACGCGCGCATCGCGGAGGCGGCGCCTGCGCGCCCCAGCGCGACCAGATCGGGCTCGTCCAGGTGGGCGGTCAAGGGCAGCTCCGGAGCCGCGGGAGGCTACCCGGCCCGCGCGGCCGGCCGGCGTGCGCGGGCGCTCGGGGGGCCCGCCCGAGCCGGTCGCACACGACCCCGGGCGTCACCCCTCGACCGGGCGGGAGACCGCCACGACGTTCCCGTCCGGGTCCGCGGCGTAGCCGGCCTCGTCGCCCCAGGGACGTGGGCCGACCGGCGCAAGGAGCCGTCCGCCCTGCGCCACGAGGCGGGCCAGCGCAGCCGGGGGGTCGTCCACCCGGAGGTACAGCTCGCACGCCGTCGTCCCCCGCGCGGGCGGCGCCGCCGGCTCCTCACCCGTGTTCGCGGCGAAGGTGGCGCGCGCGTAGAGCCCGACGCGCAGACCCGTGGGCACCTCCATCTCGACGTAGACGGGGAGGTCCACGACGATCCGCCACGCGAAGCAGCCTGCGTAGAAGGCCTTGGCTCGAGCGACGTCCTGCACGGCGAGCACCAGCAGCACGTGGCGCACGGCGACGCCAGGGGCGGGGTCGGGCACGGGCGTCTCCCTGGGCCCCCGAGGGGCCGACGTGCCCCCGAGGCTACCCGCGGGTCTCCCTCTTCAACGGCCGGAACTTCAGCGACTGGTCGTACGCCGAGGCGCCCGCCTGGAGCGTGAAGGACGGCCGGATCGTGGGCGACGTCCTCACCGGGCCGATGCTCCTGCGGAGCAACAAGCGGTTCGACGTCGACCTGGAGGTCGTGGTGGAGGCGCGTGTCGGGCGCACCCACCCCGACCTGCCGGTGAGCTACGGCCTGGAAGCCGCGTACGAGGGCGACGACGCGCACCTCTTCTACGGCGTCCTGGGCCGCGACCTCGTGCTGAGCAACGTCACCTCGGCCCGGGCGCAGGAGCGCCCGCGCACCCTGTGGTCGAAGGCGCTCGACGAGCTCGACCCGCCCCTGAAGCCCGAGGACTGGCACGCGTTCGGCCTGACGCTGGAGCCGACCGTCGTCCGCCTCCTGCTGGACGGCAAGGTGCTGGCCAGCGTGCCGCGCCCGCGCGAGCGCGACGGGGGCTACGTGGCCTTGCTGGTCCAGGCCTGCACCATGCAGGTGCGCAAGGTGGAGGTCACCGCCCGGTAGGCTGCGGAGCGCATCGCGGTCCTGAGGGGAGGCGCTGCGGGCCTCCCGGCAGGCCGTGCCCTCCGCCCCCGACCCCGTCGCCCCCGGTCCCGCCCGCCCCGGCGGGGTCGCGGGCGTCGGCGCGTCGAGCCGGCCCGGCGCCCGGCCCCCGGCCCGGAGCGACGCTGCGGAGGTCACGGGCCCGGCGGGGGCGGTGGTGCGAGGGGACGCGCTCTGGCAGCCCAGGCCCCTCCCTCCAGGAACCCGGAAGGCGTCAGAAACGAGACGCTCTCGGTACCCTGGGTCCTCATGCCTCGCTCCCTGGCTCAGGTCGCGCTGCTGCTCGTCACCCTCGCTGCGGCCGGGGCGCGCAGCGCCCGGGCCGGAGAGGTGACCTGGCGTCCGGTGCCCGAGCCCCTGCTCGCCGAGATCCTGGCCGCCGCGCAGGCGAAGAGCGATGCGCGCCTCGCCGCCGTCGCGGCGCGGGACCAGCCCGACGCCTGGCTGGTCGTGGACGCGCTGCTCGCGCGCGGCGAGAAGGACGCCGCGGCCGCGCTGGGCCGGGCCGTCACGGCGTCCTGGGGCCGTCACCTCCGGGACTACGTCGAGGTCCGCTGGGACGCCGTGGAGGCGACGCCCGCGCGCGCGGCCACCGTGGCGGCCGAGCAGGCCCTGCTCGCCGGCGACGGTGCGCGCGTCCTGGAGCTGGCGCAGACGGCGCTCCCGGGCGGGGACGACGTCGTCAGCCTGCGGGCCCTGCGCGTGCGGGCGGCGGCGCTCCGGAGCCTCGGCCGCACGCCCGAGGCCCACGCGGCGATCGCCGACGCGGCGGGGCGCGCCGAGCGCCTGGGGGCGGTCGGCCTGGTGAGCGACCTGGTCGGCAGCTCGGGGGAGTGGGCCTTCCAGGACGGCGACATGCGCGGCGCGCGCGCGAGGTTCAAGCGCACGATCGAGCTGCGTGAGGCCGCGGGGCTCGGGCGGGGCATGACGGGCGCGCGCCTGCTGCTGGCGATGGTGCTCGAGAGCACGGGGGAGTTCGAGGAGGCTCGCCGCCAGGCGGAGGCCGGCCTGGCCCTCGCTGAGAAGGCCGGCCGCAAGGGCGACCAGGCCGCCGCGCTCGGCATCCTGGGCAACGTCTGCGGAGCGCTCTCCGACCACGCGCGAGCGCTGGACTACCAGCTGCGCGCCCTGGGCCTGGCCGTGGAGGCGAAGGACGCGGGCGCCGAGGCGGCGACCCTGGGCAACCTGAGCACGACCTACGGCGCCCTGGGCGATGCCGCTCGGGCGCGGGACCATGCGCGCCGCGCGCTGGCCATGTTCCGCGCGCAGGGCGACCGCGTGAACGAGGTGCGGGCTCGCGGCCTGCTGGCGGGCCAGCTCCGGGCGGGAGGGGAGTACCTGGCCGCGCTCAAGGAGTACGACGCGATCGAGGCCATGGCCCGCGCGCTGGGCGACACCCAGGTGGAAGCCGTGGCGGCCCTCGACCGGGGCCTGCTGCTCGAGCAGGGCGGCAGCCTCGAGCGGGCCGAGGAGAGCTACCGGCAGGCGCTGCAGATCGCGCAGAAGACCGGGTCGCTCACCGTCGTCACCAACGCGCTGCGCCTGCTCGCCGAGCTGCGGCGCGACGCGGGCGACCTCGATGGGGCTTCCGCCTACCTGGAGCGCGCCGCACGCGTCTGGAGCGACCAGGGGGACCGCGCGAACCTGACGGCCGTGCGGCTCGCCCAGGCGCAGGTGGCCCGGCGCCGCGGCGACGAGCCGGCACGCGCGGCCCTCCTGGCGGAGGCGCTCGCCGTGGCCGAGGAGATCGGGCAGGCCGGTCCGCTGTCGGCGGCGTTGCTCGAGCGGTCGGAGGAGCTCCGTGCGGCCGGCAAGCGGGCCGAGGCGCTCGAGGTGGTGCAGCGCGGCCTGCGCATCGCCGAGCGGGCCCGGCTCCAGCAGACCGTGGTGCGCATGCTGACGCAGCGCGCCGTGCTGCAGGTCGAGGGCGGCGAGCCCGCCTTGGCGCTGGCCACGGCCCGCAGCGCCGTGCCCCTGGTCGCGGGCCGCGTGAAGGGGCAGGCCGATGAGATCGGCGCGAGCATGCGATCGCGCTACGCGAGCCTGTACGACGTCGGGCTGGTCGCCGCGGCGAGGGTCGGCGACGTGGTCGAGGCCGCGTACTTCATGGAGGCCTCCCGCTCCGGAAGCCTGCTCGAGTCGTTGGAGAACCGCAGCGCGATCCTGGAGGCCGGGCTCCCGGACGCGTTGGCCGAGGAGCTGCGTCGCGCGCAGGCAGACGAGGTCGCGGCGCAGGCGGCCTACCGTCGCGCGGTGGAGGCCTTCGACCGGGAGCAGCTCCCGATCCGCGCCAAGGCCGTGGAGGCGGCCGAGCAGGCGGTTGCGCGCCTGCGCGAGCGCGTCCAGGCCGAGGCCAAGCAGGTGGCCCAGGTCCTGTATCCGGAGCCCGCTCCGCCCGAGGAGATCCAGCGCCTGCTGGCCGACGACGAGGCCTTCGTCCTCTACGGCGAGTCGAGCGTCTCGGACACGTTGTACGCGGTCGTGGTCCTGCGGGGGGGCTCCCGCCTGGTCTCCCTGGGGCGGCTGGGTCCCGTGCAGGAGGCCGTCGCCGGGCTCCCCGACGGCGTGCCGGGGGCTGGCCGCCCGGACGCGGCGGGCGCGCTGCACAAGCGGGTGATCGAGCCCCTGGGCCTGCCCGCCACGGTACGGAGGGTGCTCGTCGCGCCGCACGGCCTGCTGGCGGGCGTGCCCTTCTCGGTCCTCTTCGGCACCGAGGACGGGGCGAGGGAGGCCTGCTGCCTCCCGTCGGCGACGACCTACGCAGCGCTGCGCATGGAGCGTGCGCAGGCGGGCACGAAGGTGCTGGCGCTGGGGGACCCGGCTTACCCGGAGGTGGGAGCCGGCGAGGCCTCGACGGGCGCGCTGGCGCTGCTCGGACGCGCGCGTCGCCTGCAGCGGCTGCCCGCCTCCGGCGAGGAGGCGCGCGCCGTGGGCGACGTCGTGCTGGTGGGATCTTCCGCCACGCGTGCGGGCCTGCGCGCGGCCCTGGGTGCGGAGCCTCGATGGCGCGCCGTGCACCTGGCCTGCCACGGCCTCGTGCGCATGGACCGGGGGATGCTCTCGTCCCTCGCGCTCACGCCCACCGACACCGACAGCGGCCTGCTCACGGCGGCGGACGTCTTCGCCGGCTGGCGCGTGCCGGCGGACCTCGTCGTGCTCTCGGCGTGCGAGACCAGCCGCGGCAGCAGCGTGCGCGCCGAGGGAGGCTTCGGCCTCACGCGCGCCTTCCTCTTCGCCGGCGCTCCGCGCGTGATCGTCTCGCTGTGGAAGGTGGACGACGAGGCCACGCGCGCCCTGATGGAGCACCTCTACGAGGGGTTGCGCGCGGGGCTGGCCCCGGTCCGCGCGCTCCAACGGGCGCAGCAGAAGGTGCGCGCGGTCCCCCGCTGGTCCGACCCGTTCTACTGGGCTGCGTGGATGCTCTGGGGGTTGCCGTAGGGGCGCGGGGGCGCCGGCCGGCGGCCTGGGGGGGGGCGCGGCGGGTCTTCCGTCCGCGAAGCCCAGGATCAGCAAGCGGAGGGGCTGGGCCTTCACGTTGCCTCGACCAGGATTCACCACCTCGCTCGGCGGGGCGATGCTCGACCGTGGACGCGGCTCTCGTCGCGCCGCCGGAACGTCGCTAGGCGACGGCCGAGATCCACCGCCCGTCATCGGCTTCAGGCCACGGCCGGCTCCTCGCGTGCCGCGATCGCGGACGGCCCTACGGCGCCCGTCGAGCCCCCTCGCCACCCGGAGACTGCGATCCCTGCCGGTGGGGAAGAACGGCAGTAGAGTCGGGCCCGAGCCGTGCCGGTCGTTGCATGCGCAGCCTACGGCGCGCATGCCGGAGAGCAGTCCATGCCGCCGTTCCGTCTGACCACGCCGTTCGGGACCGAGGAGAACGTCACGGACGAGAGGATCTCGGAGGCGCTGGAGACTGCCGACCGGTCCGAGGACTCGGACGACTTCGCGGTCGTGACCCGCGACGACGGAGTGTTCGTGCAGGTGGCGGCCAGCGGGGTGCTGGAGGTGGGCGGGAGCGGCGACGCGCCGCTCCGACTGGACCATGCCGAGCTTGCCCGGAGGATCGTGAAGCGGCTGGCACGCCGGCAGGAGCCCTGGGGCGACCTTCCGCACTGGGACGTGGCTGCCGTGCGGGAGCAGCAGGCCGGCCCGCCTACGCGCGTGGGCCTGTACATCGTGTTGGCGATCCTGGCGATCGGCCTGGGGGTCGTTGCGGTGATCTGGTAGGTACGAGGGGTACGGAGCGCGTCTCGATGCTGACGAGTTGCGCCCCCTCGCGCGGGCGCGGCGCCGGGAGGGCGCGCCGGTGAACCGCCTTGCAGGGTGTCCAGCGCCGCTGCCACGATCCTCGCGACGCCCCCCGGTAGGCGCGTTCGTGCTCCAGCAGCCGGGCGTGGAACTCGTACGCAGCGTGCGCAGCGGTCACGGACAGGGCCGTCCCGTCCGCGATGCCGGAGTAGCGCAACCCCGCGAGGTCGCGCAGCAGCGCCATACGCGCGAGCACCGCGCGCGGTCGCGCAGGGCCGCGCCGGCCACGGGTATCGCCCAAGACCCGCGCCCGGCCCGCCTGCCCCGCGATCTCCACCGTCTCAGGGTCCAGGATCGGCCGACCGGGCCTCGTCCGGTCGGCCAGCGTCGCCTTGCGCTTGGGCGTCCTGACGGCGGCGTTGTGCCCCGGGGCCCCTCCGCCTGCCATCGCCCGGCCAGGTGGGGAGGTCACGGAGGACGAGGGGAGACGGCCTCGGCGGCCTAGAAGAGGACGCTCCGCGAACGTCGGCCCGGTCGGGCATGAGCAGAGAACTCGTGAAGAACGAGACGTTCTCGGTACTCCCGGCACTCAGCGTGGCGGCACACGTTGGCCCTCGCCGTCGAGTACGTGTAGACCGAGCTCGCCTTGGCGCGCGTCGATCGCCGTCACGCCACCGCCACCTCTGACCACTGCGAAGCCTGGGCCGATGTCGACCTGACCGTCGCTGCCGCCGAGGACCACGATGCCCGGCCGCGTCCCGCCTCTCACCTCGACGGCGCCGCCGTGCTTCATCTCTAGGCGCAGCTCGCTTGGGCTGATCGCCGTGTGGCCGGACGGTCCTGACATCGACAGACCCATGGGATCCCCACCAGAGGGAGCAGTGAGCCAAGTCTGACCGCCGCCCTGATCCACGAGGTGGATGCCGCGATCGCTGATCTCGATCGATCGGTGTGTGCCGTCCTGCGACGCCAAGACGATCCGGTCGGTCCGCACCTCGGAGGCCCGAAGCGTCGGCACCCAGCCCAGGACCTGCGCTGCAACGGCTGCTGCCAGCAGCACGGTGGCGGCAAGGAGACGACGGGTCCTCCGCTCGAGGCTCAGCAGTCGGAGAGCCAGATCGTCCATGGCGACCTCCAGGCCGGAGTGTAGTCGGGTGGGGGGGCGGTGTCAGACCCCCGTCGACACGGGTCTCGAGTCGGCCCCTGCAGGCAGTTCCGCCGGACCCGGCGCGCGGGGGGCGGCGGCGCTACGAGCGCCGGGTGCCAGCGCTCGCAGGCAACGCCCGGCAAGCGCTGCGGCCCTCTCGGCGTACGCCGCTGACGTCATCTGTCCTCGATGTCGCTCCAGCAGCAGCCCCGCGCGCGTTGGGCCGACGTTCAGCAGCTGCGCAACGTGAACGCGGGTCAGTCCGGCCAGGTGACGCAGCAGTCCGGCGGTCACCGCAGGCCAGAGGTCGCAGTCGGGTCCATGGGCCGCGCGTGACGTCCAGGCACCCCACTGGCGCCGAGCCTCGAGCAGGACCCGGGTCACGACGTTGGGAGGAACGAGCGGCGCCCGAGCACCATGGCCATCGGCCAGCCGCGCCTGTCGCTCCATCCAGTCGCGCACGCGGGCGGGCGCTGCCCCAACCAAGTCGTCGAGCGGGTCCTGAGGATGCGCGGGGCTGCGAATGCGGTTGCGCACGAGGTCTCGTTCGACGGGGGGAAGGCCTGCACACCAGTGCGACTCGTAGGTGGCGGACGGGTCGTTCCGCCGCAGCTCGCTGAGCGTGGCCTCGACCCACCAGGCCGCCAGCCACCTGGGAGGCCGCGCCCGCCGCCGCCACGCCGCGCTTCCGTAGGGGTACTCGGCCGGGTGCCGGGCGAGGCCGGCGTCCACGGAGTTGTTCTCGATGTAGCGGACCAGGATGTGCCGGTAGGTCGTCGAGAGCACGGGCCGGCTGCGGAAGCGGCCTCGGAACAGGGGCCCGTCACGCCCGGGGTGCTTGCGGTTGTAGAACCGCACGTAGCTGCTGAAGACCCGGCGCAAGGCCTCGGAGAGCAGTCCTCGGGTGCTCCGGACGAGCAGGTGGACGTGCGTCGTGAGCACGCAGACGACGTGAGCCTCGATCTCACCCCGACGCACGGCGCGTGCGATGCATGCCAGGAAGTACCGGATGTGGAGGCGGTCAGGGGACGCGACCCGGCGCGCGAGGCCGCGGTTCATGACGTGGTGCCAGCCCCCAGGGGGATCGGTCCGTCGCGATCGCGGCATGCAGCGCTCCTTGGGGTGGGGGCGGCGCCTAGGCGCGCCACCCACCACCGCGCGCCGAGCCCCGCGAGTCACGCCCCTTCACCCGCCCCAGGTGCGTGTCCGACCCCCTTGGCCACCCGTCGGCGTTCGGAGGCGCCCGCCCCCTTGCCTCGGCGTGCCCCAGGCGCGTCCGCCGAGAAGCGTCGGCGCAACCCGTGTCGAGGGGGGTCTGACACCGCCTCCTCGATCACGGGGGGTACCGAGAGCGTCTTGACTCTGACGAGTTCCCGCAGCATTGCGGGATGGGCTCGGCTTCCCGTCGTGCGCTCGCGACCGAGGCTCATCCCTTGGACACGGGACCCCCGGACCGGTGCGCCCGGCGTTCGCCAGCATGCGACGCGCTTCGTCATGGGACCGGTGGTGCGCCGGACGCGAGCATCGGTGCGGCATCGAAGCGTTGTGCACGCACGTCCGTCGTGAGAATCGCCAGAATCCAGACGTTCTCGGTGCCAGTTCCTCGGGCCACGAGGAACGCTTGAACACCCGCTCGGTGCAGGGTATCCGTATGGGCATGGGTGTTGCCGCAAGGCACGTGGCCCGTGTGCTGTTCAGCGGTGTTGCGGCATCGCTGGCGGCGGGATGCCATGGCGTGCCTTCGGCCGATGAACGTGCGGCCTACGCCGAGGTGGGGGCGGCCGCCGCCTGCTATCGCCCGCCGGAGGGCGCGCGCGCGCTGCCGCCCCTCACGGCGGACGCCGAGCCCGTCGAGTACGTCCGCCGCGCCGTGCTGGGCAGCCGCGAGGTGGAACGGCGGTTCCACGTCTGGCGAGCCGCCGTTTCGGAGATCACCCTGGCGCGCTCGCGTCCCGACCCGGTCCTCTCGCTGCGCCTGGAGGTGGGCACGGTCCTGGAGGAGTTCGTGCCGGCGATCGGGGCGCTGTTCCCTCCCCACGATCGCCTGCGCTACGGCGCGCTTGCGCGCGGCGCCGGCGCCCGCGCCCAGCGTGCCGCCTTCGAGCAGTCGGTGCTGGACGTTGCGGCCGAGGCCTGGGCAGCCTACTTCGAGGCCGCACTGCTCGAGGAGACGTTGCGCGTCGACCGCGAGGTGGACGTGCTGCTCGTCGAGCTGGAGGAGATCGTCTCCCAGCAGGTGAGCGTCGGGAACGTGACCCAGCAGGACCTGCTCAGGGTCTCGGCCGAGCGCGACGAGCTCGAGAACGAGATCGCGGGCCTGGAGGACACCCGCCCGGTCCTGGTCGCGCGCCTGCGCCGCCTGTTCGGGCTGGAGGAGGGCGAGCCGGACCCGCCGCTGCCGTCGCGCTACCCGGCCACGGTGGCCGAGCTCGACGAGCCCGCGATGCTCGCCCTGCTGCGCACCCGCAACCGGGACATCGCCATGCGTGAGTCCGAGCTGCGTGAGGCGGTCGCAGGGGTGGCCCTGGCGCACGCGACGCGCCACCCGGAGGTGATGCTCTCCGCAGGCGTGAACACGAAGTCGCCGCGCTTCCTCGAACCCATGCTCGGCATCTCGCTGCCGGTATGGCGCGACCGGATCCGGGCGGAGGTCGAGGCGGCGCGCGCGCGTCGTGACGCGGCGGGTTCGGCGCTCGAGGCCGAGCGGCTCGCGCGGACGGCCGCTCTCGCCGAGGCGCTCTTCGCGTGGCGCGACGCGGGCCGTCGGCTGGCGCTCTACCGCGACAAGCTCATGCCCAAGGGCCGGGAGGCCCTGGAGGTCGCGCGCGTCTCCTACACGACGAGCCGAACGGACCTGACCGCCCTGTTGGACGCCGAACGCAGCCTCAAGGCCTACCGGCTGGGAGAGGCGCGCGCACGGCGCGACCGGGAGGCGGCCTGGGCGCTGTTGGTCTTCCCCTTGGTGGGCACGGGGCCCGGCGTGGAGGCCGTCCCGCCGCCACCCGCGCCCGAGGGACGGTGACACCCATGGCTATGCGCCTGCTCGCCGCGGTCGTGCTCCTGGCCCTCCTGGGCGGTGCGTTCCTGGCCGGCGCCCGGCTGGCCTCCCCGCCTTCCTCTCAGGCGCCCGGGAGCGCGCACGCGGGCCACCCAGCCCCCGGCGCGCGCGAGTGGACCTGCTCCATGCATCCGCAGGTGCGGCTGCCGGGACCCGGGCGCTGCCCGATCTGCGGCATGGCGCTCGTGCCGGCGGCCCCGGCCGGGGCGGCTCCGGCGAACGGCGTGGCCCTGGCGCCCCAGGCGCGCCGCATCGCCGGGGTGCACACCGCGATCGCCGAGCGCCGCCCCCTCGAGCGGGTCGTGCGCACCGTCGGCCGCGTCGAGGCTGCCGAGCCGCTGATGGCCTACGTGACGGCGCGCGCCACGGGTCGCATCGAGCGCGTCTACGCCGACTACACCGGGGTCGAGGTGCGCAAGGGCGACCACCTCGTGGACATCTACGCTCCCGACCTCGTCGTCGCGCAGGAGGAGCTGCTCGCGGCCCTGCGTCTGCTGGAGTCGGGCAAGGGGCTCTCGGAGACCTGGCAGGCGCAGCGACGGCTGGCCCGCCGCAAGCTGCTCCTGCTGGGCCTGACCGAGGAGCAGATCGACGCGTTGGAGAAGGAGCGGACGGCGCACCTGGCGCTCACGGTGCATGCCCCACGCGGCGGGACGGTGCTGGAGAAGCACGTCCGCGAGGGCGCCTTCGTGGAGACCGGCGCGCCGCTGTACACGATCGCGGACCTCTCCCGGGTCTGGGTGCTGGCCCAGATCTACGAGGACGAGGTACCGTTGGTGAGGCCCGGCCAGGAGGCACAGATCGAGGTCGAGGGGGCTCCCGAGGCCGGGCTGCGCGGCCGGATCGCGTTCGTGTCGCCGACCGTGGACGACGCCACGCGCACCGTCGCGGTGCGCATCGACGTCGACAACGCCGCGCGCGCCCTCAAGCCGGGGATGTTCGCCAAGGCAGCCATCCCGCTGCGCCTGGCCGCAGACGGCCGGGCGGCGCCGGTCCCGCCCCCGGGGCGCTACGTCTGCCCCATGCACCCCGAGGTCTGGGGCGACGTGCCGGGCCCCTGCCGCATCTGCGGCATGCCGCTGGAGGCCCGGCCGACGCCGTCGGCCCAGGCTCCCGGCGCGGCGGACCCGCTCGTCGTCCCGGCCTCGGCGGTGCTGAGCACGGGCGTGCGCCATGTCGTGTACGTCGAGCGCTCGCCGGGCGTCTTCGAGGCCGTCGAGGTGCGGATCGGGCCACGTGCCCAGGGCGCGGTCCCGGTGCTCTCGGGGCTCGAGCCCGGCGACGTCGTCGTGGCCCAGGGGGCGTTCCTGGTCGACTCGCAGGCGCAGATCGAGGGCAAGCCGAGCCTGCTGTTCCCCGCCGGCACCGGCGCGGCCCCTGCCGCCGGAGCCGGCCACGCGGGCCACCGCTGAGAGGAGCGCCCCATGGTGCGCGCGCTGATCTCCTGGTGCGTGCGCAACCCCCTGCTGACCACCCTCTTCGCGCTGGGCTCGCTGGCCTGGGGGTGGTGGGCCCTGGAGCGCGTGCCCGTGGACGCGATCCCCGACGTCGGGGAGCGGCAGGTGATCGTGTTCGCGGACTGGCCCGGCCGCTCGCCGCAGGACGTCGACGCCCAGGTGACCTACCCCCTCACCGCGGCGCTCCAGGGCGCGCCGGGGGTCACGGCCGTGCGTGCCATGTCGGGGTTCGGCTTCTCGATGGCCTTCGTCGTCTTCGGCGACGACGCGGACTACTACGCGGCGCGCACGCGCGTGCTCGAGCGCCTGTCCTCGGCCCAGGGCCGCCTGCCCGACGGCGTGACGCCGGTGCTGGGCCCGGACGCGACGGCGCTCGGGCAGGTCTACTGGTACACGCTCGAGGGGGAGGGCTTCTCGCTCGAGGAGCTGCGCACCACCCAGGACTGGTTCGTCCGCTGGCAGCTCAACGCCGTGGAGGGCGTGAGCGAGGTCGCTTCGATCGGCGGCCACGTACGCGAGTACCAGATCGACGTGGACCCCGAGCGCCTGCGCGCCCACCGCGTGACCGTTCCGCAGGTGGTCGACGCCGTGGCGCGCTCCAACCTCGACGTGGGGGCGAAGGCGATCGAGGAGAGCCGCGTCGAGAGCTTCGTCCGCGGCGTGGGCTTCGTCGCCTCGCCCGAGGACCTCGAGCAGGTGGTCATCCGCCAGTCGGGCGGGACACCGCTCTTCGTGCGCAACGTCGCCACCGTCTCGACGGGCCCCGAGTTCCGCCGCGGGGCGCTCAACAAGGCCGGCGCGGAGGCGGTGGGCGGGATCGTGCTGGCGCGCGTGGGCGCCAACCCCCGGCGGGTGGTCGAGGCGGTCAAGCGCCGCGTCGAGGAGATCGCACCGGGGCTGCCCGAGCGGGTCCTGCCCGACGGGCGCGTGTCGAAGGTGCGCATCGTCCCCTACTACGACCGCTCGACCATCATCGACGAGACGCTGGACACGCTGCGATCGGCCGTGACCGAGGAGCTGTTCTTCGCGGCGGCCGTCGTGCTCGTCTTCCTGCTCCACCTGCGCGCGTCGGTCGCCATCCTCGCCACGCTGCCGCTCTCGATGGGGCTGGCCTACGTCGCGATGCATGCGGCCGGCGTCGATGCCAACATCATGTCCGTCGCCGGCCTGGCGATCGCCATCGGCGACGTCGCGGACATGGGCATCATCATGGTGGAGAACGTCTACCGGCGCCTGGCGGAGCGCCCGGACTCGCGCGGCGATCCTGTGGAGAGACGCCGGATCGTCGAGGCCGCCGCCCACGAGGTCGGTCCGGCCATCCTGGCGGCCGTCAGCAACACGGTGATCTCGTTCATCCCCGTGTTCTTCCTCACCGGCGAGGAGGGGCGGCTGTTCCGCCCGCTCGCCTTCACGAAGACCTTCGCCATCACGGCCTCGGTCGTGCTGGCGCTGACGGTCGTTCCGAGCCTTGCGCTCGTGACGCTGCGCGACCCCTCCTGGCGGCGGCGCACGCGTTGGCTGGTCGCGCTCGCGTGCGGCGTCGCGGCGGCGGCGGCCGTGCCCTGGATCGCGCGCATGGCCGCGGTCGGCGGCGGCGGCTGGTCGTTGGCTCTGGCCGCGGGCGTGATCGTGGCGGCGACGGTCCTGCGCATCACGTCGGAACGGCTGCTGCCACTCGAGCGCAACCCCACCTCGCGACTGATCCTCTACCTCTACGAGCCTGCGCTGCGCTGGGTGCTCGCCCACAAGGCCCTGTTCCTGGCCCTGCCGGCCCTGCTCGTGGTGGCCGGTCTCGCCACATGGCTCGGCTTCGCGCGGGTGTTCGGGCCCGTCGGCGACGGTCTGGAGGGGCTCGGCGTCCCCGTGCGGGACAGCGCCTTCTGGGCCGAGGCCACGCGACGCATGCCGGGCCTGGGCCGGGAGTTCATGCCGCCGCTCGACGAGGGCTCGTTCCTGTACATGCCGTCGTTGCTTCCGGCCGCCTCCCTCACGCAGGCGATGGAGGTCGTCGGGGTCCAGAACGCGGCCATCGCGACCGTGCCTGAGGTGCTGTCCGTGGTCGGGAAGGTGGGTCGCAGCGACTCCGCGCTGGACCCCGCGCCGGTCGGGATGGTCGAGACGGTCATCACGTTGCGACCGGAGGCCGAGTGGCGGCGCGTCCCCGTGCGGCGCTTCTTCTCGGACTGGCCCGACTGGGTCCGCGGGCCGCTGGCGGCCGTCTGGCCCGAGGAGCGCGCGGTCACGAAGGAGGAGATCCTCCGCGAGCTCCAGGCCAAGACCGCGATCCCGGGCGTCCTGCCCACTTGGCTCCAGCCGATCCAGACGCGGCTCGTGATGCTCTCCTCGGGCTTCCGCGCCATGATGGGCGTCAAGATCTTCGGCCCGGACCTGCGCGAGATCGAGCGTATCGGCCTGGAGATGGAGCGCGAGCTGCGGCGGGTCCCTGGCGCGGTGGACGTGGTGGCCGACCGCATCGTCGGCAAGCCCTACGTGGAGTGCGTGATCGACCGGGTGGCCGCGGCGCGCCACGGCGTGCTCGTTGGAGACGTGCAGCAGATCATCGAGACCGCCATCGGGGGCGAGCGGACGACGCGCACGGTCGAAGGCGCGGCGCGCTTCCCGGTGCGGGTGCGCTTCCCGCGCGAGCTGCGCGACTCGGCGCAGGCCCTGGGCGACGTGCTCGTCCCGGCCTCGAACGGGGCGCAGGTCCCGCTCTCGGCCGTGGCCACCTTCCGCCACGTCCTCGGGCCCCAGGAGATCAAGAGCGAGAACGTGCTCAAGGTGGGGTACGTCACGCTCAACACGCGCGACCGCGACGAGGTGTCGGTCGTGGAGGAGGCCGACGCGCTGCTCAAGGCCCGGATCGCCGACGGGACGATCCGCCTGCCGGAGGGTTACTACTACCGCTGGGGGGGGCAGTTCGAAGCCCAGGTCCGGGCCACGGAGCGGCTCTCGGTGCTCGTACCCGCGGTGGTGGCGCTCATGGTGCTGATGCTCTGGATCAGCCTCGGCCGCTGGTGGCTGGCGCTGATCGTGTTCGGCGCGCTGCTGGTCTCGCTCTCCGGCGGCTTCCTCATTCTGGGCCTCTGGGGCGTGAACCTCAGCGTGGCCGTGTGGGTCGGGATGATCGCGCTCCTGGGCGTCGCCGACGACGACGCGGTCGTCATGCTCACGCACCTGGAGAACGGCTTCCGGTCCGCGAACCCGAAGACGCCGGCCGAGGTGCGAGACCTCGTCGTCGAGGGCGCGCGCAAGCGCATCCGCCCCTGCCTGATGACGATGGCCACGACGGTCATCGGCCTGCTGCCCGTCTTCCTGACCCAGGGACGGGGCTCCGACGTCATGCAGCCCATGGCGCTGCCCTCGATCGGCGGCATGGCGGTCCAGATCCTCGCGCCGTTCATGGCCCCCTGCATCTACTGCATGGTCATGGAACGACGACTGCGAGCGCGTGCCCGGTGAGCCCGGGGTACCGGGGTGCCGAGCGGGCACCGAGAGCGTCTCGATCCTGACGGGTTTCCGCGGCATGGCGGGCTGGCCCTGTCGTCTCGCCGTGCGCGCGCGGGCGACCGAGGCACGCCCCCCGGCCCCGGGACCGGCACCTCTGCTCGCAGGGGGGCGGTGTCAGACCCCCGTCGACACGGGTCTCGAGTCGGCCCCTGCAGGCAGTTCCGCCGGACCCGGCGCGCGGGGGGCGGCGGCGCTACGAGCGCCGGGTGCCAGCGCTCGCAGGCAACGCCCGGCAAGCGCTGCGGCCCTCTCGGCGTACGCCGCTGACGTCATCTGTCCTCGATGTCGCTCCAGCAGCAGCCCCGCGCGCGTTGGGCCGACGTTCAGCAGCTGCGCAACGTGAACGCGGGTCAGTCCGGCCAGGTGACGCAGCAGTCCGGCGGTCACCGCAGGCCAGAGGTCGCAGTCGGGTCCATGGGCCGCGCGTGACGTCCAGGCACCCCACTGGCGCCGAGCCTCGAGCAGGACCCGGGTCACGACGTTGGGAGGAACGAGCGGCGCCCGAGCACCATGGCCATCGGCCAGCCGCGCCTGTCGCTCCATCCAGTCGCGCACGCGGGCGGGCGCTGCCCCAACCAAGTCGTCGAGCGGGTCCTGAGGATGCGCGGGGCTGCGAATGCGGTTGCGCACGAGGTCTCGTTCGACGGGGGGAAGGCCTGCACACCAGTGCGACTCGTAGGTGGCGGACGGGTCGTTCCGCCGCAGCTCGCTGAGCGTGGCCTCGACCCACCAGGCCGCCAGCCACCTGGGAGGCCGCGCCCGCCGCCGCCACGCCGCGCTTCCGTAGGGGTACTCGGCCGGGTGCCGGGCGAGGCCGGCGTCCACGGAGTTGTTCTCGATGTAGCGGACCAGGATGTGCCGGTAGGTCGTCGAGAGCACGGGCCGGCTGCGGAAGCGGCCTCGGAACAGGGGCCCGTCACGCCCGGGGTGCTTGCGGTTGTAGAACCGCACGTAGCTGCTGAAGACCCGGCGCAAGGCCTCGGAGAGCAGTCCTCGGGTGCTCCGGACGAGCAGGTGGACGTGCGTCGTGAGCACGCAGACGACGTGAGCCTCGATCTCACCCCGACGCACGGCGCGTGCGATGCATGCCAGGAAGTACCGGATGTGGAGGCGGTCAGGGGACGCGACCCGGCGCGCGAGGCCGCGGTTCATGACGTGGTGCCAGCCCCCAGGGGGATCGGTCCGTCGCGATCGCGGCATGCAGCGCTCCTTGGGGTGGGGGCGGCGCCTAGGCGCGCCACCCACCACCGCGCGCCGAGCCCCGCGAGTCACGCCCCTTCACCCGCCCCAGGTGCGTGTCCGACCCCCTTGGCCACCCGTCGGCGTTCGGAGGCGCCCGCCCCCTTGCCTCGGCGTGCCCCAGGCGCGTCCGCCGAGAAGCGTCGGCGCAACCCGTGTCGAGGGGGGTCTGACACCGCCTCCCCCGCCTCCCCAGGGCGCGAGGTCTGCCGAATCCTAGAGTCCCAAGGGTTCCGCGCCGTGCGCCAACGAGGCAGCCACGTGGTGATGCAGCGGCGGACGCCGGAGGGCACGGTCACCGTGCCTGTACCCCATCACCGCGAACTTCGTATCGGCACGCTGCAGTCGATCATCCGCCAGAGCGGGCTACCGCGAGCCCACTTCGAGGCTTGATCCCGAGTCAGCGGGGGCAGTTGCTGACATGGCTGCTGACACGGACCCGCAGATCGCGCGTGAAGCGCGCGGTCGCGCTCGGCTCTGCGCGGGCCAGAATCAGCCGCGAGGGGATGGTGGGCGTTACTGGGCTCGAACCAGTGACCCCCAGCTTGTCGAACTGCGATTCGATCGGCGCTCATGTCGGCCCCATTTCTGGCCCCGCGGGCACCATGCACGCGAGGTAGGGGACCTGTACCTCGTACGGCAAGAAGCGCAATAGAGGCGGGAAGGGTCACGCGAGTCTGCGTTTGCTGACACGGTTGCTGACATGGAAGCAGGGCAGAGGGCGTACGCAGGCGCCCGCATGACAGAGGAGTAAGCGTCAGGTGCCCGACCACGCGCCCTCCTGCGCCTCGCTCTCGCCGCCTGCGGAGGGCTGCGACTCACGGCTCTGGCGGAATGGGCGAAGGACTCGTCCGGGGGGTGCAGGTAGGAGTCTCGGTCGCCGTGGGGCGCTTGGCCGTTCCCGGCCTGCGCCGGCGCGGCCGGCGCGCCCATCGCTGTGCGCTGTACTCGCTCCAAACGACCGACCTTCAGCGCTCGGGAGCCTCCACGAGCGAACCCTCGACGCGCACCTCGAGCATGGCGAAGTAGGCCGCCGTAACTTCGAGGGTGTCTCGGACGCGCGTCGCGCCCCCCACGCGCACCTGGCCGGTCCACGACCCCTCGACACGCTCCTCCGCCTCCTCCTTGTTCTCGCGCTGCGCACGGGTCAAGGCGGCCTCGCGGCTCTTGTCGGGGAGGGAGAGGATCCGCGTACCGCCCACATCGATCACGAGCTGGCTGTGGCTCTGGATCTGACGGCGACCGCGCCAGGTCACCCGGGTGATCTCGAATTCCTTCCCCGGCGGGGGTACGCCCGCGCCCTCCACGTACAGGCTCGCACGCTTGAGCTCGCCCAGCACCACGCCCTCGTCCCACACGCTTCGGTCCGAGCGAACGTCGAAGCGACCGTTGTCGGAACCGTCGAAATGGACCGTGCACGGATTCCCCCCTCCGTGGTCCGCCACGACCTGGAACAGGAGGGCTTCGCCCGTGAGGTAGCCGTCGCCGCGAACCTGGGTGGGTCGGAAGGGGCGAGGGGTCGGACGATCTCCCCCCAGCGGGATCAACCTTCCGGCCACGCGGACTTCGCACAGCGCTTCATTGTCGAAGTTCACCTTGAGTCGCTCTTCCTCGCCCTCGCGCAGACAGGCGCTGCCTTCGTATCGCAGGCTCTGCGAACTCCCCACCGCGAGCACCTGGATGGCGCCATTCGGGAGCTCGACATGGACCGTGCGGCCTGCGCTTCTCGAGCCCGACGTCGAGCGGATCTCCACCTCGACCGTCTCGACGCAGAGCTCGTGCTTCCGAGGGATGACCCCACCGCGCACGAACCAGAGCCCCGCCAGTCGGCCCCTGCCCGGGGCGTCGATGTCGAGTGGCTCTCGGCTGCGCTTGGGCTCCGGGCGGTCCGCCTTGGGGGTCAGGCTCGTGGAGAGGCGTTGCCCAAGGCTCTGAAACCGCGCGAGCACCGGGTTGGCGAGCACGCCCTCCGCCTCGCGCAGAACCTCGCGTGCGAGAACGTCCCGCGCCCTGCTCTCAGCCCACCAGTCCGCATTTCGCTGGAGTGAGGCGTGGGTCAGGGACTGCTCCAGGCCCTCCACCTGCTCCTCGAGGTCCTCCGGCGGGAAGGCCTTCCCGTTGGAGAGATCCTGGTACTTCCGGAGGAGCGCGGCCCGGGCCCAGCCGTCGTTCTCCTGGTACGAGGGCGGTCCTCCGTGGCCCTGGAGCGTGAGCGCGTCCGTCGGGGCGGCCGAGCCCACGTGTCTGGATGCCCCCGTCGAGGCGGGCTCCTGGCTAGTGGGGTCACCTGCGTCGGATGCCGCCTCCATCGCGGGTGCGTGCGGCTTCCCGGCGGCCGGGTGGTCGGCGCGTGGGGCCTCGAGGATGGGCTCGGCGAGCTGCTCCCCTCCGCGGCTCCACCAGCCGAGCCCGAACCCGGCCCCGAGTCCAGCCAGAAGGCCCAGCGCCACGCCTGCATGCATGCTTCCAGGTTACCCGGGAAGGGCGGCATTCGTCTCGGGGACGGAGCCACGGCACGAGCCCAGCTCCTAGCGTCCTGCGCCAGAAATAACTGAACATATTGCCTGCGCCCGGCGTTCTTCCTACAA
>CAZPOZ010000003.1:0-27165 GCA_964588235.1 uncultured Planctomycetales bacterium | reverse complement strand
GACGGGCTTCACGCCCCGCTCCTCCAGGGCGCGCTGCAGCCGGCCCAGGTCGGGGAAGGCGCAGCGCACGATCAGCTGCGCCTCGCCCTTCTCGCCCTGGCCTTCGCGCATCTCGTCCAGCCCGTGGTCGATCAGGTCGAGCTCGAGCGCGTCGGCGTCCAGGCCCTGCGCGTCGAGCCGGAACACGCCCATGCGGCGGAACTGGAAGGAGACGCTGCCGACGTTGCCCAGGTGCCCTCCGCAGACCTTGAAGTGCGAGCGCACGTTGGCCACCGTGCGCGTGGGGTTGTCGGTGGCGGCCTCGACCAGGAAGGCGATGCCGTGCGGCCCGTAGCCCTCGTAGAGGATCTCCTGGTAGTCCACCGCGTCCTGCCCCGAGGCGCGACGGATGGCGTTCTCGACCTTCTCCTTGGGCATGTTCAACGCGCGGGCGTTCTGCATCGCCCGCCGCAGCGCGGGGTTGGCCTCGGGGTCGGGGCTGCCCTTCTTGACCGCGATCGTGATGTCCTTGGCGACGCGCGCGAACTGCTTGGACACGCGGTCCCAGCGGGCGAACATCGTCGTCTTGCGCTTCTCGAAGATGCGGCCCATGGCGATCGTCCGGGGGAGAGCGGGAGGCGGGGGCCGTCAGCCTACCGCGCCCGTGGCGCGTCCCCTACGCCGCCCGGGCGGGTGCCGTCCTCGGCCGCCTCCCCCCGCAAGCGGGCGGCGCGCTCCACGGGGTCGAGGATCAGACGGCGCATGAGGCGGTCCATCAGCCCGGGGCACCAGCGCCCCAACCCCGCGGCGAGGCGGTTACGCAGGCCCGGGACGAGCGTGCGCCGCCCCCTCGCCACGGCGTCGAGGATCGCCTCGGCCGCCTCCTCCGGCGGCATGCGGCCGGCCTCGTCGGCCCCCGGCGGCGCGTGCCGGCGGGCGTGCTCCGTGCGCAGGGGGCCCGGGAACACGCGCAGCACGCGCAGGCCGTCCTTGCGCAGCGCCACGGCGAGGCTGCGCGCGTAGGCCGCCAGGCCGTCCTTCGAGGCCGCGTAGGCAGCCGCACCCGGGTAGCCCACCTGGTGCGAGAGCGAGGAGACGAACACCAGCGTGGCGCCGGGCCGCAGCGCCCCGCCCGCCAGCAGCGCGCGCGTGAGCGCCAGGGGCGCGCGCAGGTTCACCTCCAGCACGGCGGCCTGCGTCTCGGGGTCGCTGCGCGCGAACGCGCCCACGGCCGAGATGCCCGCGTTGTGCACCACGAGGTCGTAGGGGCCGTCGGCGGGCAGCCCCGCGCTCAGGCCCGCGACCTGCGCCCGGTCGCCCAGGTCGGCGAGGCGCAGGGTCGCGTCGGGCACGACCCCGGACAGCGCGGCCAGGCGGCCGGCGTCGCGGTCCACGCCCACCACGCGCGCGCCCCGGGCCGCCAGCCCCAGGGCCAGCGCCCGCCCCAGGCCGTCGGCGGCGCCCGTGACCAGCGCGCGGCCGGGGCCGCCGGCGGCGGGGGCCAGCCGCGCGCCGCTGGGCGACCGGGCGCGGCGACCGCGCTCCACGAGGCCGGGCAGCCAACGGCACAGGCCGCGTGCGAGGCGGTTGCCCAGGCCCACCGTGCGCTGGCGGGCGCGGCCGTCGATCGCCCGGCCCAGCGCCGCGGCCACGCGCTCGGGGGAGGGCCAGCGCGCTCCCACGCGCGCGACCTCGGCGGGATCGGCCCCCGCGCGCACGTGCATGCCCGTGCGCGTGGCGCCCGGGTGCAGCACGAGCACGCGCGCCCGGCCCCCGAGCTCCACGCGCAGCGCGCGCGCGAACCCGTCGAGCGCCGTCTTCGTGGCCGCGTAGACGGCGTAGTCGGGGCAGGGGGCGTCGGCGGCCACGCTGCTGACGAAGGCCAGCGTCCCCCGGGCGGCGAGCACCCGCGGCAGCAGCGCCCGCACGAGCCGCAGCGGCGCCTCGAGGTTCACGGCCAGCTGGGCGTCGAGGCGCTCCGGCGACTCGAGGGCCACCGGCCCGAAGGAGCCCACCGCGGCGCCCAGCACGAGCGCGTCCAGGCGCTCCAGGCCCAGGGCGTCCACGGCCGCGAGCAACGTGGCCGTGGCCTCGCGCGGGCGCCGGAGGTCGGCGGCGACGGTGGTGTGGCGCGCGAACAGGGGGTCGTCGAGCGCCTCCCGCGGCCGGCTGCCCGTGAGCACGAGGCGCGCTCCGGCGGCGTCGTAGCGGCGCGCGAGGGCCCGCCCGATGCCGTCGCTGGCGCCCGTGATCAGCAGCGTGCGCGCCGGCCGCCTGGTCACACGCGCCTGAGCCAGCCGGCGCGCACCATCAGCCAGAGCAGGCCGCCGACCACGGCGCCGCAGATGGCGACGAAGATCCAGAAGCCCCAGGGATGGCCGGCGAAGGGCAGCGCGTGGAAGTTCATGCCCCACAGGCCCGTGAGGAAGGTGAGCGGCAGGAGCAGCGCGCTGAACACGGTCAGCATGCGCATGACCTCGTTGAGCCGGTTGGAGGCCATGCCGATGTAGGTGTCGCGCAGCCCGCTGAGCGTCTCGCGGTGGTCGTCCAGCATCCCCTGGTAGAGGGTCAGGTGGTCGTGGACGTCGCGGAACAGGTAGCAGGTCTCCTTGCGCAGCGACTTCACGTTCACGTGCCCGCTGGCCAGCCGCTGGAGCCCGTCCTGCTGCGCGCGCACCAGGCGCACCAGCGTGCGCACGGAGCGCCGCAGGTGGAAGATGCCGGGCAGGCTGTCCACGCCGTCCTCGAGGTCGAGGACCTCGCGCTCCAGCCGCTCGACCTCGGCCTCCACGTGCTCGAGGACCGGCTCGTAGGCCTTGACGGCCCGGTCGATCACGTTGTGGTAGACGATCTGCGCTCCCGAGCCGAGCTCGTGCCGGGGATCCCGCGCGGCCGCCTCCCACAGGGCGTCGAGGGCGGGCCAAGGCTCGTCGCGCACGGTGACCAGGGTGCCCGGCAGGTAGTAGAGCGAGAGCTCGAGCGTCTTCACGCGCAGGTCGGCGGCGCAGGTCGGCACCATCACGATCTGGAACAGGTAGGTCTCGTACTCGTCGAACTTGGGCAGCGTGTGCTGCTCGGCCACGTCGCGCACCGAGAGAGGGTGGAAGCCGAAGCCCTGCTCGAGCAGGGCGAGGTCGGCCGCCGTGGGGCGCTCCACGTCCACCCAGAGCACCTTCGTCGGCGCCTTCATCGCCGCGACGATCCCCGCTTCGTCGGCGACGGGGACCAGGGTCCCCGCGTGGGTCGTGCACAGGGCGCGGCGCATGGGCGCGAGTCTACGCGTGAGCCCCGCGCCCGGCGAGGCGCTCCTCGAGCGCGGCCAGCTCCACGCGGTTCTCGGGGAAGCGCAC
Organism: uncultured Planctomycetales bacterium; assembly: GCA_964588235.1. Lineage (GTDB taxonomy): Bacteria > Planctomycetota > PLA2 > PLA2 > JAEUHO01 > CAZPOZ01. The sequence continues at coordinate 23,836 of CAZPOZ010000003.1, read as the reverse complement.
GAGCGCCCGGGCCTCCTCGAACGACACCAGCCGCGCCTGCTCGTGCTCCGTGGACAGCCGCACCGTGGCCGGCGAGGCCTCCGGCGGCAGCCGCGCGCCCAGGCTGCGCTTGACGAAGGCGCGCCCCGAGAGGGGGCTGACGAACTCGATCCAGCGGCCCAGGTCGAAGACGTGGACGCCCCGCTCGAAGCCGGTCTCCTCGCGGATCTCGCGCAGGGCCGCCTCGCGCAGGCTCGCGTCGGCGCGCTCGACGCGGCCCGACACCCCCTGCCAGAAGCCGCCCTCCTCGGGGCGTCGCAGGAGCAGCAGCACGCGCCACAGGCCCGGGCCGGGCACCGCGAGCCAGGTGTCCACGACCAGGCGCGGCGAGGCCGGCGTGCCCTCGCCCAGGGGGCGAGGCAGGGGCGGGGCGAGCAGCGGCTCGTCGTCGTCGGCCGGCGGCATGGACCGACCCTACCCTCGGGAGCCGCCCGCGCCCGCATTCCGCCTCACCTGGCTCCGCGCGGGAGTCGGGCCCGAGGAGCCCCGTGCCCAAGCTCCGCCGCGACCCAGGCGCGCGAGGCACCCCCCGGCCGGTGCCCGGGCGCCGACGCTGCGAAGCAGGGCCTGAGGCCTTCGCGGATCGGCCTCGGGCGGCTCTCCGGAGGCCCCGCCCCGGCGACCGGCGCGCTGGGCCGGTGGCGGAGGGCCGATGACGACGACGCGCCTCGAGGCCTGCGCGAGGAGGAGGAAGCGGCCTGAGCGCCCGGCCCCAGCGCGCCGCACGTGCCCTGTGTCGCCTATCTTGGTGTCGTTGTGCCCAAGCTCGTCGTCCACGACACCGACCGCAGCTACCTGGTCGACCTGCGCCCCGGCGAGTCGCTGGTGCTGGGGCGGTCGCTGGACTGCGACCTGCCGCTGGCGGCCGAGCGGGCCTCGCGGCGCCACGCCGAGATCCTGGCCGGCGCCAGCGGGCACGCCCTGCGCGACCTGGGCTCGACGAACGGCACGCTGGTCAACGGCGCGCCGTTCACCGGCGACGCCGCCCTGGCCGACGGCGACGTGATCGACCTGGGGGGCTGCCGCATCGAGTACCGGAGCCGGCCGTGAGCCTGCCGTTGGGGTTCCGGCGCGCGGGCGCGCCCTTCGGCTTCGTGCCGATGCTGGACGACCGCTTCCGCATCGGCCGCGAGGGCGCCAACGACCTGGTCGTGCACGACCTGCGGGTGAGCCGCGCCCACGCCCGCGTGCGGTACGTGAAGGGCGAGGTCGTGCTGGCCGCCGAGGAGGGCACGAGCGTCTACGTCAACGGCCGGCGCACGCCGCTCCTGGCCCTGCAGCCGGGCGACCACGTCGACCTCCTGCCGCCCGACGTGCCGGGCCCCGTGCGCCTGACCTTCGAGAACCGGCTGCACGGCGCCTTCGTGGCTCCCGGCACGTCGTTCGTGGGCGCCTGGCTCTCGCTGCCGGCCTTCCAGGCCGGCGCCCAGGGCCCCGAGCGCTACGGCGTGGCCGCCGCCGCGGCCACGGGGGCCCAGGCCCGCGGGATCGACCCCGCCACGGGCCAGGAGGTCGTCGAGCGGGTCGGCGAGCTCGTGGCGCGCGGCGACGACGCCGAGCGCGCCGTGCGCGTGCTCGCCCGTTGGGCCGGCGGGCCGCACCCGGCCCTCGCGCACGTGGTCGACCTCGGGCTCCTGCCCTCCCGGGACGGGCCCCGCCCGTGGACGGCCCTGGCCTGGGTGGAAGGCACGACGGCGGCCGACCTCGTGGAGCGCGCGCCGCGGCCGCCGCCCGATGTGCTGCGCGCGCTGGCGCCGGTGGCCTACGGGCTCGACTGGCTCTCCCGGCGCGGGCTCGTCCACCGCGACGTGGCGCCGGGCAACGTGCTCGTGCGCCCCGACGGGCGGGGCGTGCTGATCGACCTGGACTCGGCGCGTCTCAAGGGCGTGGAGTCGGGCGCCTCGCGCGGCGTGCTGGGAACGCCGGGCTACCTGGCCCCGGAGGAGGTGCTCGAGGGCGGGGCGGCGACGGGCAGCGCGGCCGACGTCTACGGGCTGTGCGCCGTGGCCTATGCGCTGTTGACCGGGCGGGCGCCTTCCGCCGGCGGCGACCTGCTCTCCACCGTGGCGCAGGCGGCCTACGCGCCGCTGCGGCCCGGCGAGCTGGGCGTCGAGGTCCCCGCGGCGCTGGAGGATCTGCTGCTCGAGGGCCTGGCGCGCGACCCGGCGCGACGGCCCTCGGCCGCCGATCTGGCGCGCCGTCTGGAGGGGGTGCGCGCCTCCCTCGCGGTCGAGCCGCCGTAGGGGCCGAGGCGCCGCGCGCCTATCTTCGGCGCAGCCCTCCGGCCGGGAGCGCCATGCACGACCTCGTCCTCCGTGGCGGCCCGCCCGTCCACCCCTACGTGTTCAGCAAGCGCGTGCTGAGCGCCGACCGGCGCATCCGCGACGGGGACCTCGTCCGTCTCCTGACGCGCGAGCGCAAGCCCTGCGGGTTCGGCTTCGCGCACTCGCGCTCGCTCGTGGCGGTGCGCGTGCTCTCCTACGACCCCGAGGTCGTGCCCGACGAGGCCTGGCTCGCCGCGCGCGTGAGGTCGGCGGAGGGTCTGCGCCGCGACGTGCTCAGGCTGCCGGAGAGCACCGACGCCTGGCGCGCCGTGAACGCCGAGGGCGACGGCCTCTCCGGCCTGGTCGTGGACCGGTACGGCGACGTGGCGGTGGTGGGCCTGTTCAGCCTGGGCTGGTTCCGCCGGGCCGACGAGCTCGTCCGGACGCTGAAGGAGGTCCTCGGCGTGAAGGACGTCGTGCTGCGCGCCGACGCGAAGACGGAGCAGCAGGAGGGCTTCGCGGCGCCGCGGCCCGGCCGGGTGGCGCGGCGGACCGTGCGGGAGACCGGGCCCGGGGGCGTCGAGGTGCGCTACGAGGTGGATCCCGTGGGCGGGCACAAGACGGGGTTCTTCCTCGACCAGCGCGAGAACCGCGCCCGTCTGGCCGCGCTCGCTCGCGGCCGCTCGGTCTTCGACGGCATGACCTACACCGGCGGCTTCGCCCTGGCGGCCGCCCGTGCGGGGGCCTCGCAGGTGCGCGGCATGGACCTGGACGAGGAGGCGGTGGAGCAGGCGCGGAAGAACGCCGCGCTCAACGGCTTCGCGGCCCAGGGGCCGGCCGTGCGCTTCGACCACGGCGACGTGTTCGACGCCCTGCGCGCCTACGCCGCGGGGCCCGAGGCCGAGCGCCCCGAGGTGCTGGTCGTGGACCCGGCGAAGTGGGCTCGCGACCGGGCCGGGCTCGGGGCGGCGCTGGCGAAGTACCGCGATCTGAACCGGTTGGCGCTCGAGGCCGTGCGTCCGGGCGGGCTGGTGCTCACCTGCTCGTGCTCCGGGCTGGTGTCCGAGGAGGCCTTCCTCTCCGTGGTGCGCGATGCGGCGCTGGACGTGCGGCGCGAGCTGCGGCTGCTCACGGTCGCCGGCGCTGCGCCGGACCATCCGGTCGCCGGGGCCTTCCCGGAGGGCCGCTACCTGAAGGCGGTGTTCCTGGTGGCGGGGCCTGCGGGCTCCGGCCCCGGGCGCAGCGAGGGCTCGGCGCCTCCCGGCACCTCGCGGCGCGGCGGCTCGCGCGCGGGCGCCTCGATCGAGGGACCCGACGCAGGCGCGGACGAGTCGGAGGGGACCTGAGCGGCGCGGAGCCGACGGCGGCGCACGGTCGGTCACGATGGCGCGGCTCGCGCAGCACATCCGTTGCAGGATGCGATCCTGGCCGATTTCGGGCTGGCATCCAAGGTCACGACTCTGCACCCTGGTCGGTGCTCCCGTGGGCCTCGTCGGCACGGGGCCGGCGGGTCGGTCCGCGGGGCATCCCCACGGTGGAGGGTCATCGCATGCCGTCCGTTCTGCTGCGCAGCCGTTCTCTGCTGCTCCTGAGCCTGATCGCGTTGGTGGGCGCGTGCGGAGGGGGAGGAGGGGACGGAGGATCGAGCGGTCCGCCGGGCGCTCCGGCGCCCACGCCCGGCTGCTCGCAACCCTTCAGCATCTCCGGCGCCTGGACCGTTCAAGAGGACGCGGAGTCGTCCGACATCGACTGCACCGACTCGTTCTCGTACACGCTCACGTTCGTCCAGTCCGGAAGCGCGGTGGTCGCCACCGACACCAACGGCCGGAACTACAACGGCACGTACTGTCATCCCTCGATCCAGACGGGCGTGCCGTTCTCGTACGCCGAGGACGGGGGCACGACCACCGTGACCGCGCTCACGATCACCGTGGTGAACGCCAACCTGGCCACGTTCAGCAGCAGTTGGACCTGGGTCGGCCCCGGTGGCTCGTGCAGCGGGACCTCCACGGGCACGGCGACGCGCTGAGCGAGGGTGCGCCGGACCGTCGGGGGCTCGGCCCCCGACGGTCCCAAGGACGTGCCCGTGCAGCGACGCCGTGGACGGCGTCGGCCGCCTCACCGCACGAGCGCGTGCACCTCCGCGAACTCGGCGGCGTCCCAGCCCAGCTGCTTCGCCAGGGCGTCCAGGCGCGGGACGAGCGCTCTCGCCTCGTCCTGACGCCCGAGCTTCCAGAGCGCCATCGCGCGGAAGTTGAGGACCTGCACGTGCTCCTGGTCGGGGATGAGCGCCTGCGCGCGGTCCAGCGCGGCGAGCGTCCCGGCGAAGTCGTCGGTCCGGTAGCAGACCTGGCCCAGGTAGATCAAGGGCTCCTCGTCCTTCGGGTCGCGGTCGGCGTCCCAGTCGGCCCAGGAGCGGAGGCGGGCGGGGTCGGCGTCCTTCGCCAGGTCGCGGGCCCAGGCCCAGTCCCCCGGGATCGCCTTCCCGCTCCTGGCCAGCATCGCCGCGCTCAGCGCCTCCGCCACCGCGTCAGGCGACTCCACGAACTCCTGGAAGAGGCGCTCGGCGCGTGCGCGGACCTCGGCTTCCAGGGGCGCGAGCGCCTCGAGGGCGGCGGGCAGCTCGGCGCGCAGGATGGAGCGCCGAGCGCAGGCGGCGAACGCCTCCCGGGCCCGCTGCTCGACCGGAGGCACGCCACCGGGGAGGTAGGTCCTCCAGCCCTCGGGCCACGGGAGGGCGGCATCCCTGGCGCGAACGACGGCCACGGGATCGAGCGGGCACAACGCCAGGTTGTCGCCCCAGGCCTCCGTGATGGAGTCGCCGGACGGGTATGCCCACGTGGGCGCGTCCTTCTGTCGGAGCAACTCAAGGGCTCCCGTGGCGGTGTTCCAGACCCGGATCGCCCCGTCTTGGCTCGAGGTGATCACGCGGCGGCCGTCGGATGTGAAGTGCGCGTCCCGAACCTGATCCCGGTGTCCGAGGAGGGAGCGCACTCGGTGGCGCTCAGCCAGGCTCCACAGCTCGACATCCCGCTGGCGCGGCCCGGCGAGCACGAGCAGCCACCGGCCATCGCTCGAGAACCTCCCGAACGTCGAGAACCAGGGAGTGGGGACCCAGTGCCCGACTCGGAGGAGCTCCTCGCCGGACGCCGTCCGCCGGACCGCTCCTGTCACGTCAAGGTAGGCCTCGCCATCAGGCGCCCAGGATGCGACGTCCTGGGACGGGCGAACGACGGCCCGGCGAGCCAAGTCCCACAGGACGCCCGCCTCACCGGTAGAGGAGAAGACGAGCCAGCGCCCGCACGGGGAGAAACGGGAGCCGAGCCTGCCCCACCCGTAGCGAGGTACTGCGAACGGGGATTCCGGCTCCAAGGGTCGATCCACGGACCGGAGGACCACCTTGTCGTCTGCCCACGCGAGCACGTAACGGCCGTCCGGAGAGAGCTCTCGCCAACCCGGATGGCCTCCCTTTCCCCGCGGGATCTCGAGGTGGATCAAGGGACGGCCCCCCTGCACGTCCCAGACCGTCGCGCGATCCACCCCCTCCCGCTCACCACGCCCCAACGTCAGCACGCGCCCGCCGCCTTCCGACCACCTAGGCATCCACCCATCTCGGGAGAACACCGTCTTGACCTGCAGCAGCCGCCGGGCCCCTGCCACGTCCCAGACGGAGTACGGATGAAGCCCGTGCTCGGCTTGGCCGTGGACGATCCCCAGGACGCGGCCATCGCTCGACCACTCGAAGGCCTCGGCCCGCTCCACCGGCAGCGTGGCGAGCGTCGTCTGCGTGCGCAGGTCAGTGACCTCCACGCCGGTTGCCACGGGTCGGGCCAGCCTGAGTGCATGCCCTCCGTAGCGGGCGGAGCCTACGACTGCACCGCGCTCCTTCGACCAGAGGTCTCGCCACACGCGTGGGCGCACGTCGTGGACCGTCGCGCTTCCGCCTTCACGGGCCACGACCAGGGTGTCACCCCGCGGGTCGAGTGCGACTTCTTCCACGTCACCCCCGATGCCTTGAACCAGCGTTCGGAGCGTCCTGGTCCCGAGGTCGAGGATCCCTAGGGCGCGCCGGCTCCCAAGGGAGCAGGCGAGCGTGCCTCCGTCCGCGCTGAAGGCCGAGACCCCCTGCGCGGAGTCCGGGAGTCCGTCTTGGCCGGAGAGGGGATCTCGCGCGCCCGTCGTGCCCACGCCCACAGTCCAGAGGTTCTTGCCAGAGCGTCCGACCGCCCATTCGCCGTCGGGTGCGAACCAGCCAGCATCGACGTCTTCGGAGAAGCGATCGGACCTGGCGACCTCGCCCGTCCATGCATCCCAGGTGAGGATCCCCGCGCTGCTCAGGATCCTGACCGAGTGGCCGTCCGCGCCTGGGTGGATGTCGTGCCAATCCCAGGACTCCTCCTCCGAGGACGACACAACGCTCGCAAGGCTACGTCCGTCCCGCGCGCTCCAGGCCGAGAACTTCCAGCCCTTCCCGCCCTCTCCGGACAGGGCGGCGAGCACGACGGCACCGTCATCGGTGAAGGTCGGGTAGAGCAGGGCATCCGGTGCGCCCGCAAGGGAGCTCAGCACGTCACCCGTGCGGGCGTCCACGACGGCCCACCCCTCGTCCCGCTCGACGAGGCCGCGCGGGCCGCTGCGCGTCGATCGCGGGTAGAGCACCGGATCCTCGAGGTGCGCGATCCGCTCACCCCTCGTCGTCCAGACGCCGGTCCCGCCGCGCTCCGATGCCCAGATCGTGTCCGTCTCCCACGACACCCCCCCTGTCTTGAGGTTCCTCCGTCCGTGCTCGCCCTCGCGGATCTCGCCGGGGATCGCCGCCTCCCGTCGCCCGGTCGCGAGGTCCCAGATGCAGGTCACGTTTCCGCTCGTCAGGAGGCGCCGTCCGTCCGGCGAGAACCGCACGATGCGGATCGACGGGTTGGGCGTGAAGTCATGGCGGAACTCGTGCGTACGGCGCGAGTCGTCCAGGGCGGCGAGCGCGGCTGTGTTCGCCTCCAGGCCCTGCACGCGCTCACCGGCGCGCGCGGCAAGCCACAGGGCGAGCTCCGGATCCTCCCGGGCGACGACGACTGCCTGGGCAGCGAGCCGGAGGCCCTCGGCGCGCGTGAGCGCTGCGTCCTTCGCGTCGCGCTCGGCGACCGTCTTCGTCCGCGCCTCCGCGGTCTCCCGGCGACGGCCCTCGAGCAGCCATGCGACCCCGGCGGAGGCGACGAGTGCCAATCCGAGGGCCAGCACGCCGGCCCGCCGAAGCGCGCGCCTCCGGGCCGCGCTCTCGCGCTCGCGGGTGCCGGTCTCGCGCAGCCCCTCCACCTCGACCAGCAGCGCACGGGCCTCGGGGGCGTCGGCGCGCTGGTCGAGGACCCGCTGCGCCGCGAGCGCCGCGCGGTCGATCTGCTTGAGCCGCTCGGCGCCCTGGAGGTCCTTCGCGGCCGCAAGCGCCGTGCGCGCCTGCTCGAGCATGCGCTCGGCCTCGCGGTCGGCCGCCGACTGCGCCTGCCAGGCGCGCAGCGCGTGGGCCAGCGCGGCGGCGTCGGCCGGACGCTCGGCCTTCTCCCGGGCCAGGCACCGGGCGCACAGGTCGGAGAGCGCCATCGGCACCGCGGCGTCGATCGACGCCACGGTGGGGGCGTCCTCCCGCAGGACCTTGATCGCCAGCTCGACCCAGGTGGCGAAGGTGAATGGCAGCCGGCCCGTGAGGATCTGGAACAGGAGCGCGCCCAGGCTGTAGACGTCGCTCTGCTCGTCGACCTCCTGCGCCTGGCCCTTGATCGCCTCGGGCGCCATGTAGCCCGGGGTGCCGAGCGCGCCCGCGACCGTCTTGAGGTCCGCCGCCTGGCGGTACTCCTCGAGGCGCTTGGCCCACGGGTCGGCCGCGCCCTCCGGGTCGCCCTTCACCTTGGCCAGGCCCCAGTCCAGCACCACCACCTCGCCGAACTCGCCCAGCGCCACGTTCTCCGGCTTCAGGTCCCGATGGATCACGCCCCCGGGCGTGCGCGTAGCGCACCGCGTCGCAGACCTTGAGGAACGGCTCGAGCAGAGCGAGGCGCTCCTCCATCGGTTTGGCCCTCGACTCCTCGATGGCCTGGGCCAGCGTGCGCGTGCCCTTCACGAAGCGCATCGTGTAGTAGGGGACGCCCTCCGGCGTCTCGCCCACCTCGTAGACGGGCACGATCCCCGGGTGCTCCATGCCGCCGGTGACCCAGGCCTCCTGGAGGAAGCGCGCCTTCAAGGTGGCGAAGGCCTGCGAGGCGGGGGTGTCGGCCTGCGGGGGCGCCAGCGCCAGGGGCGCGGCGGCGGCGGTGACGGCGGGATCCTCGGAGCCGGCGTCGGGGCGCACGACCTTGAAGGCCACGCTGCGGTTGAGCTCGGTGTCCAACGCCCAGTAGACGATCCCCATGCCGCCCTGGCCGACCTTCCGGAAGTCCTTGTAGCGCTCCAGCGGCAGGGTGCGCAGCCGCACGCCGCCGGCCGTCGCCGCGGCCCCCCGGGCAGCCTCCTTGAGCGCCCCCAGCGCCGAGAAGCGCTCGCGCAGGGCGGCGGCGAGGTCGGGGTGCTCGGCGATCACCTGCTCGGGCTCGACGGGCTCGCCGCGGTCGCGCCGGGCCTGCCAGTCGCCCAGGATGCTGGCGATGCGCTCGTCGCTCGACATGGGGCCTCCACCCTGGGGATGGCGATCCTACGGGCCGGGGGACGCGCGAGGCCAGGGGTGCATCTGCGAGCGCGCAGCGGAGACGTTGCGCGCCATGCTGCGCGCACCGGAGCCCGGATGCGCTACCGGACCCCCTCGAGCAAGCCATCGAGGCCGTCGAGGGGGATCGCCTGCACGCCCTCGGCGACGGGGTACGCGTTCCGGCACCGGCAGACGATCGCCAGGCGCCGCACGCTGCCGCGCGGCAGCTCGGCCGCGACACGCAGGAGCGCCACCGCGTCGCGTCGATCCGGGTGCTCCGTCCACTTGGCCTCGCCGAGGGCGAAGGCGCCGGCCCGGTGGAGCAGGAAGTCGGCTTCCTTCGTCCGATCGCGCCAGAACGCGAGGTCCGAGGACCCCTCGCGATGGAGCTGGCGGCGCCGCAGCTCGGAGGCCACGAGCGTCTCCCAGAGCGGGCCGGCCAGGGGGGAGTGCTGGAGGTCCTCGGCGCGGCGCAGGCCCGCCAGGAAGCACGCGAGCCCCGTGTCCCCCAGGTGGAGCTTGGGCGACTTGACGAGCGACTTCGTGCGGTTGGAGAACCACGGCTCGAGGAGGGTGACCAGCCCTGCGACCTCGAGCGCCGACAGCCACCGGGTCAGCGTCGATCCTGCGACGCCGACGTCGCGGGCCAGCTCGGCCCGATTGAGCAGCTGCGCCGTCCGCAGGGCCGAGGCCCTCAGGAAGCGCTCGAAGTCCCTCAGGCTCCCGACGTCGAGCAGGAGCCTGAGGTCGCGCTCGAGGTAGGTCGCGACGTAGGAGGCGTAGTAGCCGGCGGGCTCGATCCCCGGATCGGCGTGCAGCTCCGGGAACCCGCCGCGCCACAGCACCTCCTCGACCGTCACGTCGGGTCGCGCCGCGCGGATCTCGGAGAGCGAGAGGCCCTCGAGCCGCAGCACGTCCGCGCGGCCGGCCAGGGAGTCGGAGACGGCATGCATGAGAGGGAAGCGCTGCGAGCCCGTGAGCACGAACTGCCCAGGTTCCCTGCGCCGGCCGTCCACGACGGCCTTCACGTGCCGGAAGAGGAGCGGCGCGTACTGCACCTCGTCCACCACGAGCGGGGGCGGATGGCGGGCCAGGAAGGCGCGCGGGTCCCGTTCGGCCTGCTCGGCCTCGCTGGGCAGGTCCAGGGAGACGAACTCATGGTCCGGGAACAGGCGCCGGACGAGGCTCGTCTTCCCGGTCTGGCGTGGGCCCGTCAGGACCACGACCGGGCGCTGGCGGGCCCTCCGGCGCAGGAGCGGCTCGATCTCGCGGGCGATCCACATGGTGCAAATGATTCTACCACATCGAAGGAATTGCAGCGCTGCAGGCCCCGCCCCGGCGCCCGCAGGATCCGCCCGCCCGTCCGCACCCTACCCGCGGTGCAGGAGTGCCAGCAGCAGCCCGTAGCCGAACACGGCCTGCTTCCCGTCGATCTGGTGCGCCCCCAGGTGCTTGCGGTGCTCGACCAGGTGCTTCATCACGCCCGGGACGTCGTTGGCCAGCGGCGTGTGCTTGCGGTGCACGGGGAAGCGCATCGGGACCGCGTCGTCGCCCACCAGCACCGTGAGCACCACGAGCCCGGCCTCCAGCGCCTCGCGCACGGTGCGGCCCAACCCCTCCCGAAGCGCCGCCGCCGTGGCCAGCACCAGGGCCACGTCCGCCGGCTCCGGGGGCGGCGCGACGTCGAAGTCGCGCCGCGCCATCTCCGTGCGCAGGGTCGAGGCGAAGGCCTCGTCGTCGCGGTGGTGCAGCAGCCGCACGCGCATGCTCAGGCCTCCCCGCTCAGATCCACCGGCCGCGCGATGGGCATCCGCCAGCCCACGCCGAAGGCCAGCGGCGTCACCTTGAGGCCCGGCGCCATCTGCCGGCGCTTGTACTCGCTGCGCTCCACCAGCCGCAGCACGCGCTCGGCCGTCTCCCGGTCCTCGCCGCGCTCCACGATGTCGCCCAGGGAGAGGCCCTCCTCGATCCGCAGGCGCAGCAGCCGGTCGAGCACCTCGTAGGGCGGTAACGAGTCGGTGTCGCGCTGGTTCTCCCGCAACTCCGCCGAGGGCGGGCGCGCGACCGAGCGCGCCGGCAGCCGGCCCTCGGCCTCGTAGAGGCGGGCGATGCCGTACACGCCGGTCTTCCAGACGTCGCTCAGCACCGCGAGGCCGCCGTTCGTGTCGCCGTAGAGCGTGCAGTAGCCCACGGAGACCTCGCTCTTGTTGCCCGTCGCCAGCAGCAGGTGCCCGTGCTTGTTGGACAGCGCCATGAGCAGCGCGCCCCGGATGCGCGCTTGCAGGTTCTCCTCGGTCACGTCGGGCCCCTTGCCCCGGAACTCGGGCGCGAGCACCTCGAGGAACGCGCGGAACGGCGGCTCGATGGGGATCTCCGTGAAGCCGATCCCCAGGCGGGTCGCCAGGTCGCGCGCGTCCTCCCGGCTCATGGCGGCCGTGTAGCGGCTGGGCATCGAGACGCCCAGCACGTTCGCGGGGCCCAGCGCGTCGGCGGCGAGGCAGGCCGTGACCGCGGAGTCCACGCCGCCCGAGAGCCCGATCAGCGCGCGCGTGAACCCCGTCTTGCGCGCGTAGCCCGCGAGCCCCATGACCAGCGCCTGGCGCAGCTCCTCGGCGGGCGCCGGCTCCGGCGGGAGGGCCTCGGGCGCCCGCAGCGCCTCGTCCAGCCCGACGACGCGCAGCGCCTCGCGGAACGCGGGCAGCCGCAGCGCCTCCCTCCCCTGCCCGTCGAGCAGGCGGCTGCGGCCGTCGAAGAGCACGTCGTCGTTGCCGCCCACGAGGTTGACCGCGATCAACGGCACGCCTGCGCGGCGGGCCTCGCCCGCGAACAGCCCCAGCCGGTGCGAGTCCTTCCCCCCGTGGTAGGGCGAGGCCGAGAGGCCCACCAGCGCGTCCACCCCGAGCCCCACCAGGTCCGCGACGGGGTCGGCGTCGTACAGGCGCCGACCGCCCACCCGGTCGGCCGACCACAGATCCTCGCACACCAGGAGCCCCAGCCTCCGGCCCGCGTGCTCGACGCGCACGGCCCGGCCGCCGGGCGCGAAGTAGCGCCGCTCGTCGAACACGTCGTAGGTGGGCAGCAGCCGCTTGGCGTAGCTGGCCTCCACGCGCCCGCCGCGCAGGAAGACGGCGGCGTTGACCAGCGCCGGGCCGACGGGCTGCGGGTTCAACCCCACCGTGCCCACGATCACGGCCGGGCCCTCCCGCGTGTCGGCAGCCAGGGCCTGGGTGGCCGCCAGCGCCGCCCGCACGAGGCCCTCGCGCAGCAGCAGGTCGCGCGGGGGGTAGCCCACCACGGCCAGCTCGGGCAGCACCACCAGGTCGGCGCCGGCCGCGCGGGCCTCGGCCACCGCCGCGCGGATGCGGCGCAGGTTGCCGGTCACGTCTCCGGCGGTCGTGTCGATCTGGGCCAGCGCGAGGCGCAGGGGCGGGGGCGTGGTCCGGGGGGGGCGCGGGGGGCGGACCCCGGCGCCGCGGGAGTGTCGCCCCCCGGCCCCCCCGTACCCCCTGGAAACCGCCGCGCCGGGCTGCGGCGCCCCGGGCGGCGCTGCCCCGGCGGCGCCCACGCCTGCCCCGCTGCCCGAGCCCCCGCTCGACCCCTCGCGGGACCCCCCGCCCGGGGCCCGGGGGGGGGGCCGGCGGAGGAAGCGGGGTGGTGGCTTGACGGGGGCCCCCTCAGGGGTATAGGTACGCGCCGCCCGGGGGGGCCCCCCCGGCTCAGGAGACACGCTGCATGTCCCTGCTGGACCGCTTGCCCGACGACGATCCCGCCTTGCTGCTCGGCCTTCCGCCCGCCTCCGACCCGCTCCTGGGGCAGCCGCTGTTCGCGGTGCAGCCGTTCGACGCGAAGGAGGAGGAAGAGGAGGAGGAAGAGGACGAGGAGGAGGACGAGGACGACGACGAGGAGGAGGACGAGGACGACGACGACCTCGACGATTTCGAGGACGACGAAGACGACGACTGGGACGACGACAGCGACGACTTCGACGACGACTGGGAGGAGTAGGCCTCCCAGGGAGCGCGCGCGGGAGCGCCGGGGGTGGCCCGGGTTCCCGCGGCGCCGGGCAGGGGGATGGGCGCCGGGCGGCGCGAGGGGCGGCGCGGGGGACGCGCGCGGGGGTCAGGAAGCGGCGGCGTGCACGCGCAGGAGGTCGGCGCCGTAGCGCGCAGCGCGCTTGGGCCCCACGTCCGGGTGCGCAGCCAGCGAGGCGAGGTCGACGCCGTCCTGCGCGACCAGCCAGTCCAGCGCCGGGTTGGGGAGCACCACGACGGTGGGCACGCCTCGCGCCACGGCTTCCGCCTTGCGCCAGGCCCGCAGCGCGTCCTCCCGCCGCTCGAGGAGACGGCGGCGCTGACGCTCGTCCTCGCTCGGACGCGGGCGTTCGGGGGCCGCCGGCGCCCGTCCGGCCTGCGCCTCGAGCAACCCGCGCACCACGGCCTCCCGGACGGCGCGTCCGTGGCGCGAGGCCTCCCGCGGATGCAGGCCCGCCAGCGGCGCACGGGGGTCCACGAGCGCCTCGGGCCGCTGCGCCAGGGAGACCAGCGCCTGCGGCGCGAGCACCTTGAAGGGCGGCACGTCGCGCCGCTGCGCCTCGGCCTCGCGCCAGGCCCAGAGGGCGTGCAGCACGGCCCGGCCCGCCGCGCTCAGCTCGCCCGCCCCCTTGAGCCGCCTCCAGCCTTCCGGATCGGTGCTCAGCGGCTTGCCGCGGCGCGCGGCGAGCCGGCGGAACTCGATCTCCGCCTCCTCCCACAGGTCCTGGGCGGCCAGGGCCGCGGCGAGCCGGTCCCGCAGGGGCAGGAGCCAGCGCGTGTCGGCGGCGAGGTACTCGAGGTGCTCGCCGGACAGCGGCCGTCGCGCCCAGTCGGCCGTCTGGAAGCGCTTGTCCAGCGTCACGCCGAAGGCGTAGCCGACGAGGTCGGCCAGGCCGACGCGCGCCTCGCCCAGGAGCGTGGCCGCCACGTGCGTGTCGAACACGCGCGTGAAGGTGAAGCCGTGGTCGCGGCTCAGCACCGCGACGTCGTAGTCGCCGCCGTGCAGCACGACCTCGACCTCGGGCCGCCCGAGCGCGGCCCGCAGCGGCTCGAGGTCGGGCAGGGCCAGCGGGTCGATGAGCGCGCTCTCCTCCGCCGTCGTCACCTGCACCACGCAGACCCGCTCGCGGTAGGCGTGGAGCGAGTTCGCCTCCGTGTCCAGCGCCACGCGCTCGGCCCGCGCCAGGCGCGCGGCCAGCGCCGCCAGCGCCTCGGGACGGTCGATCCAGGCCGCCGCCCGCCCGGGGGCCGCGTCGGGGGGCGCGGGGGCATCCCCTTCGTCGGGCCGCCCGCTCACGGACACCGCCACCCAGATGAGCGATGCGGCGCACGTGCGGCGCGCTGGAGCCGGGCGCTCAGGCCGCTTCCTCCTCCTTGCGCAGGCCGCAGGCGCGTCGTCGTCGTCATCGGCCTTCCGCTACCGGCCCAGCGCGCCGGTTCCTTGGGCACGGCCTGCAGAGGCCGACCAGAGGCCCTTCCGCGGGAGCGGTCTCGCCCTCCGAAGGACCCCACCCCTGACTTGGTGGCCATGCCGCTCACGGCGCCTCCCCGCGCACGAGCAGCCCGCCGTCGAGGCCGAACCAGGCGAGGTAGCGCCGGGCGCGCGCCTCGGCCGGCGCCCCGCCCACGCGCCAGGCCTGGCCCAGGGCCAGCAGCGCGGAGGCGCGCTCCCGGCCCGCCGTGGGCTCGTCGGGGGCGCGCACCCCGCGCACCAGCCGCGTGAGGGCCAGCAGCTCGAAGGCGCGTGCGTCGTCCGGGTCGAACACCGAGGCGAGGTCGGCGGGGATGAGCCCGCTGCCGTCGCGCGCGGTCAGGGCGGCCCAGCCGCGCCGGAACGACTCGCGCGCGCTCGCGGCGTCGAGCGCGTCCAGGCGCGCCTCGGCTTCCGCAGCCAGCGCCGGGGAGCCGACGCGCTGCTCCAGGCGCGCCCACAGCTCGAGCGTGTCGCGGTCGGTGAGCCTGAGCGGGTCGGAGCGCAGCAGCTCGAGCACGTGGGCCTCGTTGCCCGCGTCCACGATCGGGGCCGGCGCCGTGCCCGAGCCGCCGCCGGGGTCCAGCGCCAGCAGGAGCCGCGCATAGGCGGCCGCGGTCCCGGGCGGGGCCGCGGGGCGTCGCGCCTCGAGGGCCGCGGCGTACTCCCGGAGCGCGGCGTCCACGTCGCCGCCCCGCTCCAGCAGGCGGGCGAAGGCGGCCCGCACCAGGCCGTCGTCGGGGAAGCGCGCGGCCACCGGGGAGGCCGACGCCAGGAAGCGGTCGCGCAGCCCCGGGTCCACCAGCAGGGCCTCGCCCAAGAACAGCATCCAGGCCGAGGCCACGTCGCCGCGGGCCGGCTCGGCCTCGACGACCGAGCGCAGCAGCTCCTCGGCCTCGATCGGGCGCTCCCGGGCCCGCGCGAGGGCGGCGCGCGTCAGGCGGGCCGTGGCGTCGGCGCCCCAGGTCGCCGTGCGGTCCCAGCGGTCGGCCACGTCGGCGCGCCCGCGCGCCAGCAGCCCGTCGATGGCCTGCCCCGTCCAGCGCTCGCGCGCCTCCTTCCCGGGCAGGGCCGCGACGAGGTCGGGGACCGCCTGGGAGCGGAGCAGCACCTCGAGGTCCGACTCCGGCTCGCGCAGCAGCACGCGCCAGGCCAGGGTCAGCTCGAGCGACGGGCGGTCGTCCTCCACCCGCGCCGTCACGCTCAGGGGCGCGAAGGCCTCCAGGCCCGCCTCGTCCAGCACCAGGTGGCCCCACAGGTCGCCCATGCGCACGAAACCCGCGGGCCGGGCCACGGCCTCCACCGCCGGCCCGCCCAGGAGGCGCTCGGCCCGCGCGGGGTCGATGGCCGGACGGTCCCGGAAGCCCAGCACCACGGCCTCGCGGTCGAAGAGGAACAGCCAGGCGGTGGGGAACGCGTCACGGAAGGTCGCCAGCGAGGCGCGCAGCAGCTCCGGGGTCATGTCGAACAGGTTGATCCACTGCGCGAACACGCCGCCCGGCGCCAGCGCGTCGCGGGCCAGGGCGTAGGCCTCGCGCGTGAAGAGGTGCCCTGCGCCCGGGACCCAGGGATGGCTGGGCTGGGAGGCGATCAGGTCGTAGCGCTGGGCCTGCGCGCTCCGGGCGGCGCGGCGCAGCAGCAGCCGGCCGTCGGTGATCCACAGGCGGGCGCGCGGATCGCTCGCCGCCCGGGCCGGGCGGCCGCGCCAGGTCTCGGCCAGGGCCACGACGGCCCGGTCCAGCTCGGCCACGTCCACCTCGGCCACGTCGGTGGCCAGCACGGCGTCGGAGGTCCAGCCCGCCCCGTGGCCGATCACGAGCGCACGGCGCGGAGCGGGGTGCAGCAGCGCAGGCAGGAGGCCGAGCGCGGTCTCCGTCGGAGAGCCGGCCTCCGGGTCGTCGGGGGCGAAGCGGGCCTCCGCCAGGCCGTTGACCCTCAGCCGCACGGACCCGCCGGGCTCCTCCAGCAGCGCCACCGTTCCTCCGCGGCCCTCGCGCGCGGCCACCGGGGCGCCCCCGTCCACGTCGGCGCGCGCCGCCGGGCGGCCGCCGAACCACTCCGCGTAGAGCCGGGCGTCGGCCCGGCCGGCCAGGCTCAGCGCGAGCTCGGTCCCGTCGGCCCGCGGGATGCGGGCCGGCGCGCGCTGCACGGCCACTACCTCGGCCAGCGACGGGGCCGCGGACAGGAGCGCGCTCCGCGCGCCCGGCGCGACCACCGCGGCCAACGGCAGCGCGAGGAGGGCTGCGGCCAGGGCGCGGCGGGAGCCGGGGAGCGCCAGCACGCGCAGGGCGCCCCCGGCCACGAGCAGGGCGCCCACGGCGAGCAAGGTCGCCGGCGCGCCCCAGGCCGGCAGCAGCACGAACCCGGCCGTCAGGCTGCCCGCCACGGCGCCCAGCGCGTTGAGGGCGCTCAGGTCGCCCGCCGCGCGGGCCGGCGCCGACCCGGCGGAGGCCGAGGCCCGCACGCCCAGGGCGAACGCCGCGCCGAGCGCCGTCAGCGGAGGCACGAGCGTGGCGGCGCAGGCGCAGAGGAGCCACGCCACGCGGCCCAGCCCCGGCTCGGCCGTGAGGAGCCAACGTGGCGCCTCCCCCGCGACCACCGGCGCGAGCAGGCTCAGCACGCCCGCCGCCGTCGCGGTCAGGGCCAGCGCGTGGCCCGGCCGCCGCGCCCGGTCGGCCAGGCGGCCCCCCAGCCAGCCGCCCAGGGCGAGCGCGGCCAGCACCGGGCCCAGGAGCAGCGTCACGCCCCAGAGGTGGGGCCCCGTCAGGGGCTCCAGCAGCCGGAAGGCGGCCACCTCGAAGGCCAGCCCGCAGAAGCCCGTGAGCAGCAGCAGGGCGCCCGGCCCGGCCGGGGCGCCGCGCAGGACCTCGGCGGGCCGCGTCGGGGTCGCGCGCTCGCCCGTCCCGAAGAGCAGCGCGGCCCCCGCCGCCACGTCGAGCGCGGCCGCCGCAGCCAGGCTCAGCCGCTCGCCCAGCAGCGGCAGGGCCAGCACGGCCCCGAGCAGGCCCAGGGCCGCGCCCAGCGTGTTGAGCGCGTAGAGGCCGCCGACGCCGCGGCCCAGGCGGGCCGGCTCGGGCCGGTAGGCCTCCAGCAGCAGCGGGAACGAGGCGCCCATCAAGAGGGTCGGCGCCAGCACCAGCGGCAGGCTCAGCAGCAGCGCGGCGAACGGGTGCGGCCCCGGCTCGAGCCCCAGGAGGTCGAGCAGGGTCAGGTGCAGGCCCGGCAAGGCGCCGAAGGTCCACGGCGAGACCATCACCAGCAGGGCCGCCGCCAGCAGGCAGCGCCCCGCGGCGCGGCCGGGGGCCGGCGAACGCGCGGCCCGCCGCCCGCCGAGCCGCGCCCCCAGGCCCAAGCCCAGCAGGAACAGGCCGGCGACGGCCGCGAGCGCCTCGGCCGTCGTCCCGAAGGCCCGGCCCAGGGCGCGGATCCACAGGGTCTGGGCGACGAGCGCCGTGGCGCCGCTGGCCAGCGCCGTCAGCGCGAGCAGGCCCCGGCCCGGGCCCCGGGACTCGGCCTGAGCGGGGCTCGGGCGGGGGGCGGCCGTGTCCATGGGCGCCCCGAGCGTAGCAGGGGGTGCGCGCCGCTCCCGACGCGTGTCGGCGCGTTCGCGCCTGCGTCCCCGGCCGCCGCGCTCCAGGGGGTCAGCCCCGACCGGCCGCGGCGGGGACGACGCGTCGCACGTTCCCTCCTCGAACCTGCGCCGCGCAACCCGAGCCCGACCGAATCCTGAAGCGCGCGCCGAACGAGGGGTGACCTGCCGCCCCGGGCCTCTCCAACGAGGGGGCGAGGTCGTTGCTCGGGTGCTCCCCCGTCCGCGCGCGGCACGGACGGTCCAGGGCAAGGAGACGCGCCGACGGCGATGCCGGAGCCATCGTCGAGGCGAGGCGACGCCGCCGGGGGCCGCTCCGGCCCGCCCCGCCCGCGCGATGCCCCTCGCTCGGGAACCGGTCGGGTCAGCCTGCGAGCGCCTCGCGCACCAGGTAGAGCTCCGAGCCGTCGCCGGCCGAGAGGTCGCGCTGGGGGCGTCGGCCCCGGGTGAGCCGGGTTCCTGCGGCCGAGACCTCCACCTCCACCAGGGCGCGCTCCACGTCGGCGCTCTGACGGGTGACGCGCGCGATCTCGCCGCTCCCCAGGCGCACGCGCGTGCCCACGGGGTAGGCGCCGTTGACGCGGATGAAGTGGCGCAGCAGGCCCGCGTCGAACTCGCCGTGCATGTTCATCATCACGCGGTAGGCGCGCACGGCCGACATGCGCGGCTTGTACGGCCGCACGGACGTCAGCGCCTCGTACACGTCGCAGATGCGCACGACCCGCAGCACGGGCGAGAGCGGCGCGTCGTCGGCCAGCCGCGGGTACCCGCCCCCGCCGGGGGTGCGGTGATGGCCCAGGGCCACGGCGACCGCCAGCGGGTCGGCGTCGGGCAGCGAGAGCAGGATGTCGGCCCCGTGCTCCGTGTGGCGGGCCATCTCGGCCCGCTCGGCCTCGGTCAGCCGGCCCCGCGCGTGGAGGATCTCGAAGGGCACGCGGGCCTTGCCCACGTCGTGCAGCAGCGCCGCCACGCCCACGCGCTGCAGCAGCCGCGGGTCCCGCGTCAGCGAGGCGCTCAGCGTCAGGGCCAGCACGCAGACGCGGATCGAGTGGCCGAAGGTGAACTCGTCGTAGCGCTCGTAGCGCGCCAGGCTCAGCATCGAGCCCGCGTCCTCCAGCACGCAGGAGAGCAGCCGCTCGACCGTGGACTGCACGCGGTCCAGCGCGAGGTCGGCGCCGCGCGCCGCCCCGATGGCCGACTCCTGGAGCAGGCTCACGGTGTCCTGGTAGAGCGCTCCGCGGGCGGGCCCCAGCGGCGCGTCGGCCAGCGTCCCGTCGAAGGCGTCGGCCCCGACCAGCGCGGCCGGCACCGCGGCCACGGTGCCGCGCGCCGCCCCGGCGAGGTCGTCGGTGCGGTAGGCCGGCAGGAAGCGCACGCGGCGGGCGCCGGCCTGCGCGAGCGCGGCGTTGGCCTCGTCGGGGGTCGTCGCCTCCAGGCGGCGGGCGGCCAGGAAGCCCACCAGGGCCTCGACGTCGGCGCGCCCCGTCCCGCGCTCGAAGGCCAGGCCGCCCGCGCCCAGGCGCCGCAGGGGCTCGACGATCCGCGGGGCCGAGAGGCTCGCCCCCAGGAGCGGTCGGTGGTCGTGGAACAGGAAGCCGTCGGCCGTGCCGATCTCCAGGCGCTCGCGACCGCGCGCCTCCAGCCAGGCGGCGAGGCCCGAGACGAGCGTCTCCACGGAGGTCAGCACGCGCGGGTGGTCGGCGCGGTAGATGCGCGCGTTGGAGACCGCCACGACGATCTCGTCCACCAGCCCGCTGACGTCGAGCGCCGGGCAGGCCTCGTCGGGGGGGTGCAGGTTGCACATCAGGCCGCTCCCGCGCGGGTGAGCGCGTCGCGCGCCGCCAGGCGCACCGCGCGCTCCTCCAGCGGCACGACGAGCCAGCGGCGCCCGTAGGCGACGCGGCGCACGATCGCCCACGCCTCCGGCCGGGCCGAGGTCGCCAGGTGCCGCAGCGCCTGGATGCGCCGCGCCCGCCGGTCCTCGCGGCCGGCCGTGGCGTCCACCACCTGGATCAGCTGCCGCACGGCCTGCGCCTCGAGGGCCGGCTCCGCCGGGCGGCCCTCGAGCAGGCCCAGCACGCCGTCCACGTAGGCGTCGGGGAGGTCGGTGGGGACCTCCACCAGGCTCAGGGGCGCGGCCACCAGGCCCGGCGGCGCCACGCGACGCAGCCAGTCCAGCACGGCGGCGCGGGGAGCGAGGCCCCCGCGCGTGAACACCAGGCGCACCAGCGGCGCCAGGAGCGCGTCCTCGGTCGCCAGCAGGCGGGCCAGGCGCCGCGGCGCGAGCAGTCCGTCGTCGGTCAGCAGGCCGGGCGCCGCGGCGTTGAGCCGCTCGCCGCCCACGGCCGCGAGCACGGCGGCGAGCTCGGCGCGGTCGGCGGGCTCGGCCAGATCCAGGGCGTCCAGCCAGAGCAGCGCGTCGGCGGGGAAGGCCTCGGTGATCCGCTCCGGGCTCAGGTGGCCGGCCGCGCGCAGCAGGCGCGCGTGGCCCAGGCCCGCCAGCGCCTCGACGATCCGCCGGACTCCCGCCGAAGGGCCCGCCGCGTCGGCCCGGCCGGCCTCGATGTGCAGGGCCTGCCTCAGCGCCCGGACCACGTCGGGGTCGGGCGCGGCCAGCATCGCGGCCAGCGCGGGGAGCAGCCCGGGCAGGCTGCCCGCCTCGGGCCGCGTGCGCAGCACGTGCAGCAGCGCCCCCACCTCCTCGCCCGCCGACTCGAGCTCGTCCTCCGGGGGCGGCGTCCAGGGCGGCAGGCCGTCCAGCTCGAAGAGGAACGCGGCCAGGTCGTCGGCCACGCGCTCGTCGCCCGCGTGCCCCTGCGGGCGCGGGCTCTGCTCGGCGGAGGCGGGATCGACCGGCGGGACCTCGCGCTGGAACAGGGCCGTGCAGAGGAACGCCACCCGACGCTCGAGCGCGGGGTCCTCGAAGAACGCGTGGAGCGCCGACGCCGGGGCCTCCGACTCGAGCCGCTGCTCGAGCGCGTCCAGCAGCCCGCCGGCCACGGCGTGCATGCGCGGGGCGTCGTCGGCCGACCGCGCCGGCAGCAGCCCCGTCACCCGCTGCAGGAGATCGACCCCCAGCCGCTCCCCCTCGGGGCCGCCCCGCTCCGCCAGGCGGCGCTGGATGGCGTGCAGGCGGCGGCGGATCGCCGGATCGGAGCGGAGCAGGCCCGTCCAGCGCAGCTGCTCGCGCGGCGTGAGGCGGGCGCCCAGGCGGCCCCAGGTGCGCTGGGGACCCTCGGGGGCGTCCGGCGCGTCGGAGAACACGCCCTCGAAGCGCCGGTCGAGCGGCGTGAGGCCGGGGCAGGAGAGCCCCGCCCAGGCGGCCAACGGGTCGCGGTGCGGATCCCGCGTCGCGTGGATCTCGAGCAGCCGGCGGCCCAGGGCCTCGAAGGACGCCAGGTCCGGCGCGGCGGCCACGTCCAGGCCCGCCAGGCCCGCGGCGTCCAGGCGTTCGCGCAGCCAGGCCAGGGGACCGTCCGGCTCCACCGGCAGCCGCTCCCCGGCGGCCACGAGCCCGCCGTCGGAGAACAGCAGGCGCAGCGGGGGGGCCCCGGCGCGTGCCAGCCCGGCGGCCTCGAGCGCCTCCTCGAGCGTCAGCAGCGCGGCCGCCGTGCGGTGGTGGCCCGCCGGGTAGATCGCCTGCGCCTTGACCGCCTCGGCCCAGCGCGTGGCCACGCCCAGGGCGAGCGTGCCCTCGGGCGAGGGCCCGGCGGCGGTCGGGGCGGCGTCCACCTGCGGCATCCCGGGCGTTCCTTCCTCCCCGGGCGCGCCTCGCGGTCCGAGGACCTTCCCTTTCGACCAACCGGCGCGCGCCGCCGCAGCCCCCCGCCGCCGCCCGGGCGAACGGCGCACGAACGGGGGCCGGCGGCCCGCGGCGCCGCCCCTCGCTCAGCGGCGGCCCGACTTGGCCTCGGCCCGGGCGTCCACCCGCGCCCAGCGCACGGCCGGGTCCAGCGCCCCGGCCAGGTCCTCGGGCGTGTCCACGTCGAAGCACACGTCGGGCTCGGGCAGGTTCACGCGCACCGTCTCGGCGCGGTGGCGGAGGAGGATCTCGCGCGCGCCCTCCCGGTCGCCGTGGCGGAAGAACTCGTCGCGCAGCGAGGCCGCGAAGGCGCCCGGGTGGCCGCCCAGCCCGCGGTAGGCCGGCAGCACGATGCGGCAGCGGCGCGTGAGCAGATCCACGATCACGCGCGTGATCACGGCGGGCGGCACGAAGGGCACGTCGGCGGGCATGAGCAGGAAGGGCCGCTCCGCCGCCCAGGACGAGGAGAGCCCGGCGCGGATGCTCGAGATCATGCCCCGCGACGGATCGGGGTTCTCCACCAGGTGCACGTCCACGCCGCGCAGCCAGGCGTAGCGCTCCCGGCCGCCGGGCGGCACGACGACGAGCACGTCGGTGATCCGCTCGCAGGCCTTGAGCGAGCGCAGCGTGCGCTCGATCAGGGTCAGCCCGCCCACGTCGGCCAGGAGCTTGTCGGGCGGCAGCCGGGTGCTGGCCCCGGCGGCCAGCAGCAGGGCGACGGGGGAGGCGGCGGAGCCGGCCATGCCCGTACTGTACGTCTGGGCCGTGCCCACGGGAGGCAGCATGTCGGACGATCGCGTGAGGGACGTGGAGGCCGTCCGCGCCGGGCGGCCCGAGGGGACCGCGAAGGTGAACCTCTTCCAGACGGCGCGCTTCTTCGCCGACGTCTGGGTGCTGCGCCCCGGGCAGGCCCAGGCGCCCCACCGGCACGAGCGGGAGGACAAGCTGGTCCACGTGCTCTCGGGGGAGGCGCGGGCCCGCACCGGCACGCGGGACCACCGGCTGCGGGCGGGCCAGCTGCTGTTCTGCCCCGCCGGCGAGGAGCACGACCTGCGCAACGAGGGCCCGGACGACCTGCGCGTGCTGGTGGTGATGACCCCGCATCCCCGCCCGCCCGCGGGGTAGAGTCGCCCGAGGTCCCGCGGAGGGTGTTCCCATGGCGCTGACGGTCGGCGTGGTCCTGAGCGGCTGCGGCTTCAAGGACGGGTCGGAGATCCACGAGAGCGTGCTCACCCTGCTGGCCCTGGACCGGGCCGGGGCCGAGGCGCGCTGCTTCGCGCCCGACGTGGCCCAGGCCCAGGTCGTCAACCACCTCACGGGCAAGCCCGTGAAGCAGAAGCGCAACGTGCTGCAGGAGTCGGCACGCATCGCCCGCGGCCGGATCGAGGACGTGGCGCAGGCCGACCCCTCCACGCTGGACGCGCTGGTCCTGCCGGGGGGCTTCGGCGCGGCCCAGAACCTGTGCACCTTCGCCGCCGACGGGGCCCGGGCCACGGTCGATCCGGGCGTGGCCCGGCTCGTGCGCGCGATGCACGCGGCGAGGAAGCCCATCGCGGGCATCTGCATCGCGCCGGCCCTGCTGGCGCTCGTGCTGGGCTCCGAGCACGTCGCGCTCACGATCGGCGACGACGCCGGCACCGCCCGCGTGCTCGAGTCCCTGGGCGCCACGCACCTCGTCTGCCCGGTGCAGTCCTACGCCGTGGACGAGGCCCACCGTCTGGTCACCACGCCGGCCTACATGCTGGGGCCGTCGATCCGCCACGTGGCCCAGGGCATCGAGCGCGCCATCGACGCCCTGCTCCAGCTGGCGCGCGAGCCCCAGCCCGTCTGAGCCCCATGGCCACCAAGTGAGGGGTAGGGCCTCGCGCAGGGTGAGACTCGTGGCCACCAAGCTGGGGGTAGGGTCCTTCGGAGCGCGAGACCTCTCCTGCGGAAGGCCCTATGGATGGCCTCTGCAGGCCGTACCCAAG
>CAZPOZ010000002.1:0-34216 GCA_964588235.1 uncultured Planctomycetales bacterium | reverse complement strand
GCGGAAGGCCGATGACGACGACGACGCGCCTGCGGCCTGCGCGAGGAGGAGGAAGGGGCCTGAGCGCCCGGCTCCAGCGCGCCGCACGAACCTCGCGGCACCCCGCTTGCGGGCGGTGCGCCTGATGCACGCGCGGGCGCGGCTCAGGGCCGAGCTCGCCGCTGGCCTCGCCCGGCGCGAGTCGGCGGGGCTGCTGCGCCGCCGCACGGGGCCCCGGGGCCTGGACTTCGCCAGCAACGACGTGCTGGGCTACGCGCGCGACCCCTGGATCGCCGCGCGCGTGGCCGACGCCGTCCGCGCGCACGGCGTGGGCGCCGGGGCGGCCCGTCTGCTGCGCGGCCACCTGCCCGTGCACGAGGAGGCCGAGCGGCGCCTGGCGGCCTTCTCGGGCCGCGAGGCGGCGCTGCTCTTCGGCAGCGGCTACCTGGCCAACCTGGGCCTCGTCACGGCCCTGGTGGGGCCGGGCGACCGCGTGCTCTCCGACCGCGACAACCACGCCAGCCTGATCGACGCGGTGCGGCTCTCGCGGGCCGGCTGCGAGGTGCTGGACCTGGACGACCCGGCGGCGCGCGCGCGGGCGCTGGCCGCCGAGGCGGGCGCCCCCCGCACCCTGGTCGTGGTGGAGAGCGTCGTCAGCACCTCGGGCCGCCTGCCCGACCTGACCGGGATCGCCGAGGACGCGGAGCGGGCCGGCGCGCTGCTCGTGGTGGACGAGGCCCACGCCACGGGCCTGTTCGGGGCGCGCGGCTCGGGCCGCGTGGAGGCCGAGGGGCTCACCGAGCGCGTCACGGCCACGGTCCACACGGGCGGCAAGGCCCTGGGCGTGGCCGGCGCGTGGGTGGCGGGCGACGCGCTGCTGGTCGAGCACCTGGTGAACGTCGCCCGGCCCTTCCTGTTCAGCACGGCGCCGATGCCGGCGCTGGCCGCGGGCCTCTCGGCTGCGCTCGAGCGCCTCTCGGGCGAGCCCGGGGCGGCGGCCGAGGTGCTGGCCCTGGCCGCAGGGCTCCGCCGGCGGCTGGCGGCGCTGGGCTTCCCCGTCACGGGCGCGGGCACGCACCTCGTGGGGCTCCGCGTGGGGGCGGCGGCCGACGCGCAGGCCCTCTCGGCGGCGCTCGGGGCCGAAGGCTACGACGTGCGCGCCCTGCGCCCCCCCACCGTGCGCGAGGGCGAGTCGGCGCTCCGGATCGTGCCGCGGCGCGGACTGCCCCCCGGGGCCCTGGACGGGCTGGTGGAGGCGCTGGCGCGCCACGCGCCCGCGGCGGAGGGCCGGCGGTGAGGGGCGTGTTCGTCTCCGGGACCGGCACGGGGGTGGGCAAGACGGTCGTGAGCGCCGGTCTGCTGGCCGCGTTCCCGGCGGCCCGGTACCTCAAGCCCGTGCAGACCGGCTCGCCGCCCGACGACGACGCCGCCTGCGTGCGGGCGCTCTCGGGGGCGGGGCCGCTGCGCGTGCCGCGCGCGGGCGTGCGCCTGGAGGCGCCGGTCTCCCCCCACGCCGCCGCCGAGCGGGAAGGACGGAGCCTGACCGCGGCCGACCTCGCCCGGGCCGCCCGGGAGGCCGCGGGGGACGCGCCCGCGGTCGTGGAGGGCGCCGGCGGGCTGCTCGTGCCGCTGAGCCGGCGCGAGCTCCTGATCGACCTGATCGGCCTCCTCCGGTTGCCCGTGGTGCTGGCGGTGAAGGTCGAGCTGGGCGCGATCAACGCCACGCTGCTGAGCCTGGAGGCGCTCGACCGGCGGCGCCTCCCGGTGGCGGCGCTGGCCCTCGTGGGCGGGGACGACCCCTCCCTCGCCTCGGCGCTCTCGGCCTTCGCGCCGGCCGTGGCCTGCGTGCGCCTGCCGCGCCTCGAGCCGCTCGAGCCCGCCGCGCTGGCCGCGGCGGTCGCGCCGTGGCGCGCGGCGCCGGGGCTGGCGGAGGCGCTCGCGTGAGCGCCGGGTCCCCGGGGGACGACCTGCTGGCGCGCGACGCCGCGCGGGTCTGGCACCCGTTCACCCAGCACGGGGCGGCCCGTCCCCCCCTGGCGGTGGTGGGCGCGCTGGGGGCGCACCTGACGCTGGCCGACGGCCGGCGGGTGCTCGACGGGATCTCGTCGTGGTGGACGAACCTGCACGGGCACGGGCATCCGCGGCTCGTGGCGGCCCTCACGCGCCAGGCCGCCCTGCTCGACCACGTGCACTTCGCCGGCTGCACGCACGCGCCGGCCGTCGAGGCGGCGGAGCGGCTCGTGGCCGCGGCTCCACGGGGTCTCACGCGCGTGTTCTTCAGCGACGACGGCTCCACGGCGGTGGAGGTGGCGCTGAAGATGGCGCTCCAGGCGCAGGCGCAGCGCGGGCAGCCCCGGCGCACGCGCTACGTGGCCTTCGAGCGCGCCTACCACGGCGACACGGTGGGCGCCCTGTCGGTGGGCGATCCCGGGCTGTTCGAGAGCCCGTTCGGGCCCCTGCTGTTCCCGGTGGCGCGGGCGCCGGTGCCGCGCGGCGCGGAGGTGGAGGGCTGCCTGACGGCGCTCGAAGGGCTGCTCGCGCGGCACGCCGACGAGGTGGCGGCGGTGGTGCTGGAGCCGATGGTGCAGGCCGCGGGCGGCATGGCGCTGCACCCGCCCGGGTTCCTGGCGGGGGTGGCGCGGCTGGCGCGCGCCCACGGGGCGCTGTTCGTGGCCGACGAGGTGATGACGGGCTTCTGCCGCACGGGGCCGACCTTCGCGGTGGAGCACGCGGGCGTGCAGCCCGACCTGCTGTGCGTGGCCAAGGGGCTGACGGGGGGCCTCCTGCCGCTGGCGGCGACGCTGGCCACGGAGGAGGTCTACGCGGCGTTCCTCGACCGCTCGCTCGCGCGGGCGTTCCTGCACGGGCACTCCTACACGGGCAACCCGATCGCCTGCGCGGCGGCGGCGGAGAGCCTGGCGCTGCTGGCGGAGCCGGCCACGCGCGCGCGCGTGGCGGCGCTGGGGGAGGCGCACGCGCGGCGGCTGCCGGCGTTGGCGCGCCGGCCGGGGGTGCAGGAGGCGCGCTGGCTGGGGACGCTGGGCGTGGTGGAGCTGGCGGGCGCTCCGGGCTACTTTGCGGCGGCGGCGGCCTCGGTGGCCGAGGGCCTGCTCGCGCGCGGGGTGCTGGTGCGCCCGCTGGGACCGGCGCTGTACCTGCTGCCGCCCTACGCGGCCGAGCCCGGCGACCTCGACCGGGCCTACGACGCGCTGGAGGAGTGCCTGGACGCCCGGCCGCCCGCCGGCGGTTGAGCGGGGGCGGGGAGCCGGCGCGCACCGGTCAACGGCGTTCGAGGCGCTCGAGCACCTTGCGCGCCTGGGCGCGGTCGCCTTCGGGGACCAACGGGTTGGCGACGAAGCCGCGGAGCACGCCGGCCTGGTCGCGGCTGCCCTGGGCCTGCAGTGCGCGGAGCGCGGCCTGCCGCAGGCCGGAGGTCGGCGCGCGCAGCAGCAGGTCGGCGGCACGCCGCGCGGCCGTGGGCCTGGACTCCTCGGCGATGCCCACGGCGAGCCCTTCGAGCACGTACCCGTGCCAGCGGCCCTCGGGATCGGGCTTGGAGAGCAGCTCGAAGACGGCCTCGATCCCCGCCTCTCTCCGGGGCAGGACGCGCGCGAGCGCCAGCAGCCATTCGTCCCGCGTCTCCGGGCGGCCGTGGCGCAGGGTCGCGGCGACGACGGCTTCGTACACCGGCAGGGGGACGTGCACGACCTCGAGCCGGGTCAGCGCCTCGAAGGCGCGCCGCGGATCGTCGGTGGCGAGCAGCCGGACGAACAGGTCGGCGACCCGGCCCGCTGCGCGCCGGTCCCCCACGGCAGGGAACACGTAGGCGAGGAGCACCAGGTCCACGTCGGGGTCCCGCTCGAGCCGGGCCAGGATGCGCTCGGGGTCGTCGGGCGCAGGCCGGATCTGCCGGAGCGCCGCCGCCGCGCGCCAGGGGATGCGGGGCCGGTCGCTCTGCAGATGGGGCAGGACGAGCGTACGCAGCGCCTCGCGGTCGAAGGAGACGCCCGCGAGCTGCGTGCCCTCGAACACCCGGAGCGCCGCCTCGACGACGGCGGGATCCTGCTCGGTGAGCGCGGCGGAGACCTCTCGGAGCGCCCCGTCCCGCTGCGCGGCGTCGGTGACCTGCGCGATCCGTCCCCGCCAGTCCTCGATCCGCTCGTTCTGGAGGCGGCGCTGCTCGCTCCAGGCGGCCAGGGCCCGTGCCCCTGCCGGAGCCGGCGCCGGGGCCGGAGCGGTTGCAAGCCCTTGCTCGGCGGCGTCGGCGCGGCCAAGCTGCGACGCGTCGCCGCCTCGCCCGACGAGCGCCGGCGCCTCCCGCGGCGCGCCCACGCTGCCGGCCTGCGCGGCCCGCAGCTCGCGGATCTCGCGCTCCAGGGCCTCCAGGTGGAGCCGGGTGGCGGGATCGGTCTGCGGGGCCGCGCCGCGGCCGGCGCCGAAGGCCACGAAGCCCAGCGCGGTGACGGCGGAGGCTCCGAACGCGCTGACGGCGAGGCTGAGGCTGCTGCGCATGGAGGGAGCCTCCGGACTCGGCGTGCGCGCAGCACCTTGGCCTCGGGCCGTCATCCGGGGGTCATGCATGGCGGGCTCGCGCGGCTCGAGCGCGCGTCACGCGTGCGGCGACCGCCGTACCATGCGCCTTCGCCCTGGAGAGCGCCCATGAGCCTGCGCGTGCACGTGTTGCTGCTGGCGCTGAGCCTGGTCGGTGCGGCCACGCTCTTGGGGACGGGGGCGCGCGGGGCCTTCGCGGAGGAGCCCGCGCCCGTGGCCGAGGCCGACGTGGCCGCGGCCCGCGAGCTGCTCGACGCGGCGCGGGCCGCGCTCCGCGCCCGCGACGGGGCGGCGTACTTGGCGCGGCTGGCGCCCTCGCTGCGCGAGGAGGTGCTCGGGGCGGCGCGGGCGTTGCTCGAGGAGTGGCGGCAGCGTCCCGACGCGGCGGAGCGTGCCCGGCGCGAGCTGGGGCTCACGGGCGACCCACGCGAGCTGACCCCGGTGGAGCTGGCGGGTCGCCTGCTGGCGAGCACGCTGACCGGGGAGGGCGCCGTCGAGCGGGCGCTCGAGCCGCTGGGCACGGAGCTGCTCGGCGTCCGCCGGGACGGCGGGCGGCTGACGGCGATGGTGCGCTCGGCGCCGGGGTCCTGGCTCCGGCGCGCGGACGGGACGCACGAGCTGCTGCTCGTGGGCGAGGGGGCGGGCTGGCGGCTGGACCTGAGGGGGACGGCCGACCGGGCGTCGGCGGTGGTCGAGCGGCTGCGCTTGGCCTCGGGCGCCGCCTGGCTCGAGGGCGTGCTGCCCGACGGGGCCACGCTGGTGGCGCGGACGGCGGACGAGGCGCCGGGCGGGCTCTGGCTGGCGCCGTTCCGTCGGGAGGGGCCGGTGCGGCACTGGAGCTTCGGGCCGGCGGAGGTCCGGCGGCTGGCGATCGATCCGCGACGCGGGAACCTGCTGATCGCCTTCGAGAACATGCCGGCGGAGGACGAGGACGAGGATGCGCCCAGCGACTACGTGGCCTGGTTCCGACCGGCGGACGGCTCGGAGTCGTACCTGCAGGAGATGGAGGCTGCGCAGCTGGGCGTGTCGGCCGACGGCCTGATGGCGCTGGTCGTGGCCCCGGCCTCGCCGCACGTGTCGTTCACGCGCACGGTGTGGACGCCGGGGCTCAAGACCCTGTGGAGCTCGGCCTCCGCGCCGGTGGCCGCGGCGGCCTGGCTGGGCGCGCGCGAGGAGGTCGTCGCGCGCACGGCGGAGGGCGAGCTGGTGGTCGTGGGGGTGGACGGGAAGGAGCGTCGCCGCTGGAAGCCGGCGGTTGCCCGGCCCACGCTGCTGGCGGTGCATCCGCAGGAGCCCTGGGTCGGGGTGGCCGGCGACGGGTCCGACGCGCTGGTGCTGGACGTGCGCGAGGGCCGGACGCTGCTGCGGCTGCCGGCGGCACGGACGCCGGACGCGCTCCTGTTCTCGCCCGACGGGCTCGAGCTGGCGGTGGCCACGGGCGGGCGGGTCGTGCGGCACCGGGTGCGCGACGGCGCGCAGTTGGGCGAGCACCGGGCGATGGGTGCCTTCCAGGGGCTCTGCTGGCACCCGACGCAGCCGCTGCTGCTCGCCGGCGTGGTGGCCGCGGGGGGCGAGTTCGACGTCTGGGTCTTCTCGACCGCCGCCCTGGCTCCCCCCGCGGATCGTCCACGCTGACCTCTCCGGGGGGCTCGCGCCGCGCGGGCAGCCCGCTCCCCCGGCCCCTCACGAAATCGCTGCTTTCGGGCCCTACAGACCCGTCAGGCGAGCGCGGGGGCGCAGCGCTGCGTGCGCCGCACGTTCGGCGCGCCCCGCCACGGCGCGGCAGGCGTGCGGGCGTGGGCTGCCGCCGGGTTCGACGGGAGCGGGGACGGGGTGGAGGGGCGGTTCGGGCGGGTGAGCATGGTCGAGTGCTCCGTGTTGTTCGTAGGAAGTTCGTATCCTATCCGGCGGCACCGACAGCCTCCTCGGGCTCCGGAGGGCACGACCGGCGCACCGGCCTCCCCCACCCCGACGCCGCGCGCGGCCTGTGGGGCGCGGGCGGCGCCTCCGCGGCGCCCGGATCGCAGGCCGGGAGCGGCGACCGCCGCCCGGCGCGGCCCGGCCGCGCCGTACGCCGGGCTCACCTGGCATGCTGGGGCGGACCGTGGAGGTTCGGATGCTGCGCCTGGGCCACGTCGAGCTGTTCGTGCGCGATCCCCAGGCTGCGAAGGCCTTCTACGTGGACGTGCTGGGGTTCGAGGTCGAGGCCGAGCAGCACGGGGGGCGCGTGGTGTGGCTGCGCCTGGGCGACCGCGCCCTGCTCCTGAGGCCGGGCACGCCGCCGTCCCCGGGCGCCTCCTACCAAGCCACGCGCGCCGGCCTCGTGCTCTTCACGGACGACCTGGACGCTTCGCTCGCCTCGCTGCGCGCGCGCGGCCTCGAGGTGCGCGGTGACGATGGGCCCGGTTGCGTCACGTTCACCGATCTCGAGGGCAACTGGTTCCAGCTCGTGAATCCTGCCCACGCGTGACGCGCCCCCGGCACGCGCCCCTCCCGGCGACCGTCCGTGACGCCCGGAGGCAGGCAGGCGAGCGAACCCGTGCGTGCCGGCGCGACGCCGCTTCGACGGTTCCGCGGCCGTGAAGCCGCGGAGAGGTGCACCACGCGCCGCCAGTGCCCGCCGCAGAGCGGGCTTCAATGGGACCGCGGCCGTGAAGCCGCGGAGAGCCGTGCGGGTGCTGGTGAAGCACAGCGCGAAGGGCGAGCTTCAATGGGGCCGCGGCCGTGAAGCCGCGGAGAGAGCACGACGCCAGCCCCTCACCGGCGCGGACGTCCAGGCTTCAATGGGGCCGCGGCCGTGAAGCCGCGAAGAGCACGTCGGGGACCGTCTCGTGGACCGCGACCACGTGCTTCAATGGGGCCGCGGCCGTGAAGCCGCGGAGAGTCGCGCTCGCGGCCATCCGTGAGATGGGCACCGACGAGCTTCAATGGGGCCGCGGTCGTGAAGCCGCGGAGAGCAGACATCGCGCCGCGGCTGGTGACGCCCGTCTCGATGCTTCAATGGGGCCGCGGCCGTGAAGCCGCGGAGAGGGCCCAGCACTCGCTGCGCGAACGGCCGTAGGCCGCGCTTCAATGGGGCCGCGGCCGTGAAGCCGCGGAGAGCGGGCGTCCACTCCTGCCCGTCGTCGGCGCGCACCAGGCTTCAATGGGGCCGCGGCCGTGAAGCCGCGGAGAGTGACCAGGCCGAACACTCCGTTGAGCAGCGCGTCGAAGCTTCAATGGGGCCGCGGCCGTGAAGCCGCGGAGAGCAGGACGTCCAGGGCGAGATCGACCGGCTCGACGCGCTTCAATGGGGCCGCGGCCGTGAAGCCGCGGAGAGCCGACATGCGCATGCCCCACGCCTTCGTGTGGGGGCTTCAATGGGGCCGCGGCCGTGAAGCCGCGGAGAGAGACCGCTACAGCACGTGCCCCTTCTGGGACGTCTGCGCGCTTCAATGGGGCCGCGGCCGTGAAGCCGCGGAGAGCCGTGCGCGCGCTGTTCCTGCGTCCCTGACTCCGGCGCTTCAATGGGGCCGCGGCCGTGAAGCCGCGGAGAGGCGCCGCCCACCTTCATGGGCAAGCCCTACGTGGTGCTTCAATGGGGCCGCGGCCGTGAAGCCGCGGAGAGGACGACAGCGACCTGGGCAAGGCCTCGAAGTTCCAGCTTCAATGGGGCCGCGGCCGTGAAGCCGCGGAGAGCTGCACGGGTGGGATACTCGCGGCGACGAGCGGAAGCTTCAATGGGACCGCGGCCGTGAAGCCGTGGAGAGGAACCCGCTCAGGCGCTCGCCCTCGCGCAGGGCCATGCTTCAATGGGGCCGCGGCCGTGAAGCCGCGGAGAGCAAGGCGGTGCGGGATGTCGCCCCGCGCAACTATGCGCTTCAATGGGGCCGCGGCCTTGAAGCCGCGGAGAGTCAGCGCCCGGGCGCAGCCTCGCACCGATCCCGACGGCTTCAATGGGGCCGCGGCCGTGAAGCCGCGGAGAGTCGCCGCCGTGGCCCGGCGGGATGGGGGTGGCAAGTGCTTCAATGGGGCCGCGGCCGTGAAGCCGCGGAGAGCGCCGCGCTGCTGCTGGAGTGGGCCGACAGGAACGAGCTTCAATGGGGCCGCGGCCGTGAAGCCGCGGAGAGTGGCGGAGAGGCCGGGTACTCCTGGCGCATCTACTTGCTTCAATGGGGCCGCGGCCGTGAAGCCGCGGAGAGCTGCCAGATCGTCTCCGCGATGTCCGAGGCGTTCTCGCTTCAATGGGGCCGCGGCCGTGAAGCCGCGGAGAGCAAGTCGGCGCTGGCCGGCGTGCCGTGGATGACGATGCTTCAATGGGGCCGCGGCCGTGAAGCCGCGGAGAGGCGTCCTGCTGGCCCTGGCTCGGCGGCAGAGGCCCGTTGCTTCAATGGGGCCGCGGCCGTGAAGCCGCGGAGAGTACGAGGTCGGCGGCACGACCGAGCGGCTGATCGTGCTTCAATGGGGCCGCGGCCGTGAAGCCGCGGAGAGGCAGGGCCTCGAACGGGCTGCCCCAATCCGCTTCGCTTCAATGGGGCCGCGGCCGTGAAGCCGCGGAGAGATCACAACCCGGCTCGAGACAGTCGATGCCGACCTGGCTTCAATGGGGCCGCGGCCGTGAAGCCGCGGAGAGCGCGTGGCCATCCTCGTCACCGCCATGCCGCTCGCGCCGCTTCAATGGGGCCGCGGCCGTGAAGCCGCGGAGAGGATGCTGGGTGACGCCCGTAAGTGCGTATCGCTCGTGCTTCAATGGGGCCGCGGCCGTGAAGCCGCGGAGAGCAGCCGCGCATCGAATCTCAACAGGAGAGGTCTCTAGCTTCAATGGGGCCGCGGCCGTGAAGCCGCGGAGAGGAGCCCGGCCGCCGCACGGCCTACTCCTGGACCTGGCTTCAATGGGGCCGCGGCCGTGAAGCCGCGGAGAGAGCGCCGACCGCATCTCGCTGATGGGCAACGGGTTGCGGAGGCGCTCGCGAGCAGGTGGGCACGACCGCCAGCATACACGCCCCCGTTTCGACTGTCATGCTGTCAAAGGGCGTCGCCACAAGGACTTGCGGCTGCGAGCGCCCCCCGGGGGGCAGGCTACCACCTCGGCGCTCGCCGCGCCGGGCGGCGACGAGGCCGCCTCAGACGATGACCGCAACCGGAGCAGGCAGCTCGGGGATCGAACGCCCAAGGAACGTCCAGGCCTCCGACCCTCGGCCGCCGGCGGGACCCACGTCAGCCAGGAGCACGCGATCCTCGCGGTGGTGGATGAGGTCGGCCAGCTGCTCGAGCAGCTGGAAGCGCTCCTGCCGAGCGAGGTCGCAGACGAACACGCTGTACTGGATAGGATCGCCATAGCCCCGCAGGAGCCGATGCACCTGGCGCAGCCGCCGCTTGTCGCTCACATCATACGAAATCAGGTAGCGATTGCGCATGCCTCCCCCTCACCGGGTCACGAAGGGCACGTACCTGGGCAGCTCCCCCTGGACGTGACGAGCCAACAGGCGCGCCTGCACGTAGAGCACCTTGCGGTAGGAGATCGGGTAGCCGAACACCGGATGGGTGACCAACGAGTCGAGCCGGCGCTCGTAGGCGTCGAGCACCTTGCGCCGCCCCGCGTCGGTCAGGCTGGTCCCCGTAGGCGCGACGGTGAAGTCGTGCTCCTGCACCTCGGCGCCGTTCACCAGTGACAGCGCCACGCTGTCAGCCACCAGCGGTCGGAACTCCTCGGCCAGGTCGAGCGCCAAAGCGGGCCGACCGTAGCGGGGCTGGTGATAGAACCCCAGGTACGGGTCGAACCCCGCCGCCATCGCCGCCGCCGTCGCATCACGCACCACCTGCGAGTAGAGGAACGAGAGCAAGGCGTTGACCGGGTCCCGCGGCGGACGCCGATTCCGCTCCGTGAAGCGGAACGCCGGACCCGCCTCGCGGCGCAGCATCGCCGAGAACCCCGCGAAGTAGGTGCGGGCGGCCGCGCCCTCCAGCCCGAGCAGCGTCTCCATCGACGCGGCCCGCAAGGCGGCACCACACAGCCGGCGCAGCTCGCCCAGGGCAGCCCCGCCGCGCTCCGGATGGTTGCGCCTCAGGAGCGTGCGCTGGTTGCGCACCTTGCCGCTCACGATCGGCCGAGCGATGGCCAAGCTGGCCGCAGGATCGGCTGCCGCGCGGAACTGGGCGATCCTCAGACCCACGTTCTTGTGGGGCAGGCCCTCCGTGACGGCCGAGAGCCAGCCGCCGTACGTGAAGTGGAACAGGGGCACGCCCTCCGCAACCAGGTGCCGCAGCGCCTGGGTGCTCACCTGGACGTTCCCGTACAGGCTGACCAGGCCCACGTCCTTGGACCGGACACGCCCGATGAGCTCGCCCTTGCGGCGGACGGCGAGTGTCTCGCCATCCTTGCCCAAGACGGCGCCTTGCTCCACGACGTGAAGCGGCAGCCTGAGGTTGCGCGCAGGGCCCAGGCGTCGCACGCCGCCCTCCGGTGTTGCCCTACCGGCCAGATGGTTCACCTCGTCGGGCAGGCAGATGCCCACCAGCGAACAGCGCGGGCACTTGGGGCTGTCGACCAGGGGGGCGGGGAGGGCGCGGGTGGCCAGGCTCGCCCTGAGCCCGGCGATGGCCGCGTGCGTCTCCGCCACGAGGTCGTCGCTCAGGCCCACGGTCACGCGCCGCTTGGACTCGGCGAAGTAGAGCTCGCCCTCGTCGCAGGCATACCCGTTGGCGCGCAGCAGCAGCCCCTGCGCGCAAACTTGCACCCGCTCGGGGAGCCAAGCCCCCTCCGCCACGTCGGGGCCCTTGCCCCGCTTGTAGTCGATCGGGCGCACGCCGCCCCCGCCCGTCTCCACGAGGTCGATGCGAGCGATCAACCCGAGGGCCGGGTCGGAGAGCAGCACGGAGCGGGCCACCTTCGGCGCCTCCGCCGGCAGGGCGGTCGTCTCGGGCTCCGGCAGCGCCCCTCCGGCACGGTCCACCCGCCGATGGACGAAGCGTCCCTCCACCGTGTCGGCGTTGTCCTCGAACTCGCCCTGCACCCACTCCAGGTGCGCCAGCCGGGGACAGTAGACGAACTCGTTGAGCATGCGGACCGGGATCAGGTCGGGCTCGCCCGGCTCCGAGGCAGCCGGAGGCGGGGTCGCCTCGCTCGTCACGTGCAACGCTCAGAGCGCGCGCGAGGGGCGGAACGAGCCGTAGCCACCCTGGTCGCTGCGCTCGATCGGCGCCTGGTACACGGCACCCAGCCCCATCGTGGCACGCTCGGTCGCCCCCAACTCCCGCAACCGAGGCAGGCGTAGGAGGCTCTCGACGACCCGCAGGCTGATCGCACCGGTCCAGAGCGGCCAGGCGAACGTCGAGGTCTTCCACCCCCCCTCCACTCCGGGCGTCCGCACTGCCCCCCCACGGCTGACGACGGCGAAGCAGCCCAAGCCGCGGAACGCCAACCACTCGGCCCCGGGCACGCACGGACGCTTCTCGCCGGACGGATTGGAGGGTCGCAGGGCGTACGGACGTGCGGCTGTGGCCCCCAGCGGGTCCCAGCCCAGGCTGCGAACGACGTTCGTGGCTGCCCATGGGCCGAAAACGGCCTGGCGCAGCAGCTCGCGATCTACCGCAGCTTGCAGCTCGGCGACGGCGCCCAGGAAGGTCTGCTGCCCGGCGGTGAAGTGCAGCGCCGTCGGCTTCGTGTTGCCATTCAGGTCCCGCGCAACGTCGGTGCCGTAGGCCGCCGCCTGCCTGGCCGAGCGGTCGTCGCCGGCGGCGGCCCGCTCGGCCACGTCCACCAAGAGCGCCCGCATGAGCGCCGGGGGCGGCTTGAGGTCTCGAACGGCTCCTCGGGCGCCCGCCGGGGCCCGCGCGCCGTCCTTCGTGTACGCGAAGGTGAGCGCCGGCTCCTCCGCCCACGAGGCGCGATCGTCGTCGAGAAGCGCGACGAGCGTCTCAGCGTCCGTCACCCCCTGGAGCACGGGCCTCCACGTCGGCTCCTCCCGCCAGGCGAGACGCGGCCGCACGCTACCCGCCCGTCGTGCGGCGTCATCGGCGGCCCGCAGCACGCCGAGCGCCGCAAGGAACGCCAGCGGGTTCGAGCCCTCGAGCGCCGTCAGGACCAGCCCTGCGGTCATGCGCCCTCCTCTTCGCTTGCGCGATGATCGGCCAGGCGCAGCAGGGCCTCGAGCCAAGCGAGACCCCACGGGCCGTACCGCTCGCACAGAGCCCAGAAGCGCTCGCTCACCCCGGAGTCGAGGCGTGCCAGCCGATGGCGTGTGCTGGCCTGGAGCGTCGTCTGGCCATGCCTGAGCTGCACGACCCGGTCCTCAGGGTCGTCCAACGCGGGGGGGAACGGCCGGCACCAGCCGTGATGGCTGCCCACGAGGTGCAGCACCAGCTCGGGATCGTGCGCGCCGGCGAGGGCGCCCTCGGTGCGCTCGACCATCGCGACCGAGAGCAGCTCGTGCCGGCAGCTCTCCGGGTAGCCGGAGCGGCGGCGCGCCTCCAGGCGCCCACGCCGGTCCAGGCGCCCCTCGCTGGCCTTGGCCAAGGGCTCGTCCAGCAGGGCCTGCCGCACCTCGCTGCCGCCGGCCAGCAGCCGCTGGAAGCGAGGGTCGGCCTTGCCCACATCATGCAGCCAGGCTGCCCGGGCGACGTCCTCGGCCAGCCCCTGCGGCAGTGCCAGCGCACGGGCGAAGGCGCGCGCCCAACGCTCCACGTCGCCGGAGTGCCGGGCAAGGGTCACGGAACGCCCGAGGAAGGTGCCCTCCTCCCCTTCCGTCGTCGCCGCCTCGCCAGGATCGCGCCGGGCATGGAGGACGACCGCCCCCCCGGGCAGCTCGAGCACACGAGGACCGCGCCCGGCCAGCAGTCGGGCTCTCGCCTCGCGCCACGCCTCAGGGTGGCCGGCCGACTCCACCCCGGTCAAGAGCGACGCCCACGCAAGCGCGCGGGACGCCGCGCTCATTGACCCGCCATCGGCATCGCCCTCGGCCTCGTCCGTCGCGGCGACCTGGCCGACGGCAGCTGCGGCCACCGCCACGGACTCCGGCAGGCCCCAGCCCCTCACGGGCCCGGCCTCGACTCGCAGCAGCGCCCGCGCCCGACCGATCCACTGAGCGACGTCACCGAGGTCGGCCACCGGCGCAACGGCCTCGGGCGCCCAGCCCCAAGCCTCGATGCCGCCGCGAGCGGCGGGCACGACGAGCGTGTCGCCCGGCCTGAGGTCTGCGGCCTCAGCGGCCTCCACGCCTTCTCCGTCCCAGCGGATCGCGGTTCGCCCGCGACCGTCGGCCGCCGCGCGCTCACCGAGGTCAGCGGAGCCGTCTTGCGTCCCCAGCTGGTCGCTGACGAAGCCGTCCTCGGCCTGTCCTGAGAGCCACGAGCGGACCGCATGGAGGGGCAACGTGAGCGCCTCCAGCGGGTGGGGCGGGCAAGCTGTGAGCAGCGACAGCAGCCGCTCGCGCGCCGTCGCGGCCTCCATCGAGCCCGAGGTGAGCGCCCCGAGGTCGGCCTCGAAGACGTCTGCGCGCCACACGACGTGAACCTCGGCCTGCCCCCGCTCGGGGCCGTGGAGCCAGAGCGCCACCTCGGGGTCGGGGTCCGGGCGGGGCGCCGTCTGCGCCCAGGCCTCCACGTGGGTGGGCAGCAGGACGGGGGCGTGGGCGCTCGGCGCGAGCAACCGGGAGGCCTCGTCGGCCGTCGGCTGGGGCTGCCCGAGCACGCCGAAGTCGATCGGGCTGCCCTGACCGTCGAGCCACAGCCAGGTTCGGGCCAGGGACGCGCCGTAGACCGGGTCGGGCTGTTCCGGATCGACCTGATCGCTGCGCGCCAGGATCGCGGCGGCTGCCGAGCCGTGCTCACCGCGCCGGTTGAGGCGTCCGAAGCGCTGGCGGAGCGCATCGAGGCTGGCGCACTCGGTGACGAGGCTGTCCAGGTCGAGGTCGGCCCCCGCCTCGATGCACTGGGTGGCCACGATCACGAGTGGCCGCGGGCATGGGCGCTCGGAGCGAGGACGGTCGCCCCCCGCGCGGCCCAGAACGTCGAGGTTGCGCAGCTGCAGCTCGCGGTCGAGCGGGCGCATGCGTCCGGTGAGGAGGGCCACGTCGGCCCGCGGCATCTGCGTAGCCAGGAGCCGGTGGACGGCGCGCGCGGTCGCAACGCGGTTCACCACGACGCCGACCACCTGGGCTCCGGCGGCAAGGCCAGCGCAGGCTTCCTCGGCAAGGGCTTGTGCGAACATCTCACGGCGCCTGGCCTCGTCGCCCGCGACTCGCACAGCGCGCAGGCGAGCAGGCTTGGCCGCGCCGAGCCGTGCCGCGAGGCGCGGGTCGGCTCGATCGGCGTCGTCGAGCCTGAAGGCGTCCGGTGCGGTGGTGGCGGGGGTGGCAGACATGCGCACGGCCACCAGCGGCCGCAGCACCCGGCTCGAGCGATTGATGCGCGCGACGCCCGCCAGCGTCTCGGCGAACGGGTTGGCCAGGTGGACCTCGTCCAGGAGGAACAGCGTGTCGCAGCCCAGGAGGCCCGCATGCACGGGAGCCATGCGCTCGCTCACGCCGTAGCCACGGAACAGCAGCCGGCTACCCACCTGGTCGACGGTCGAGGACCCCAGAAGCGGGAGGTCGGGCCGCCGCGTCCAGGCCTCCTCGCGAGGCATGCCGCCGCGCAGCTGGGTGACGGCAAAGGGCTCGGGCCCGCCGGAGAGCGCCCGGAGGCGCTCGGCGACCTCGGGGGCCGCACCGGCGGAGAGCCGCTCCTTCAGGTGGCGTGCGTGCGCGGCAGCCTGATCCACGACGAGTCGGCGGTCCACGACGAGGAACACGCGGCGGGGGGACCGCTCGGGGACCTCCGCAAGGGCGAACAACGCCACGTCGAAGGCGCTGGTCTTGCCGACGCCCGTCGGCAGGTCTAGGAGGCTGGGCCAGCCCGACTCGACCACCTTCACGGCGAGGCGCACCTGCCACGGGTAGGGCGCGCGCCCGTACACGCCGCGGACGAAGGCCTCGAAGCGGGCCGCCACGGTCATCGAAGCGCCCCTGGATCATCGACGGGGCGGAACAACCCCAAGCCCAGGTGCCGCCCGGCGCCCAGGAGCACGGGGCCTTCCACGGGCTCGTCGAACGCGATTCGGGCGTGTACCAGCAACCGGCGGGTCCGCCCCGTCCCGGCAGGGAACGGCGCGAAGCGGATCGGCTTCTCCGACCCAGGCAGCACGGCCGAGCGCAGCACGTCCACCCCGACGCAGCGGGGCAGGCCGATCCGCTCGCACGCCTGCCGGACGCTCTCTTCGGCCTCGGCGTAGGCCTTGGCGCGCGCGGCGTGGCCGCTCGCGTCCAAGTCCCCTGGGTGGCGATCCAGCGCCAGCGGGGTGGCGCTGGCCCAACGGCGCGACGGCCCCACCCACGTGGCGGGGTCGAGCGCCGCGCGGGCGGGCGGACCGAAGGCATGCCGCCGCAGCAGCAGCTCGCCCGCCCGCCCCATGACGAGTCTGAGCAGGGGAGGCTCGTCAAGGTCGGCGTCTGAAGGGCGGACCGCCTCCTCCCAGGCGCCCACCGCGCGCAACGCCGCACGTCGCTCGTGTTCGCTGAGCCCCCGTGGCAGCACGAGCGCCACGCCCATCACGCGACCGTCTGCATGGGGCGCAGCGACGAAGGGCAGCGGGACGAAGGCCGCGTGAGGCGCCGTCGTGGGAGCGCCGTCGGCTTCGTGGCCACTCAAGACGAGCGGCGGGGGCTGCGCTGCGTAGCGCAGCAGGCTACCGCGCAAGGCGTTGGCGATGGCCGGCGTGGCCAGGCTGCCCGGGGCAGGACCGCCCTCGCGTGCGAACACGATCCAGTCCGACCCGAACGCGCTGCGGGGCGGGGTCGCTGCGACGGGGAGGTCGCCGTGGCGATAGCGCAGGAACCCGCAGGGGAGGATGCGTGGCTCGCACCCCTGGTGCTCACGATGCGCGGCCACGAGCGCGGCCAGCTGCCCCGGCCGGGGCACACGGAGGGAGATCGATCCGGCGGGATCGGGGACGAACGCCGCGCCCTCGATGGCCGTCACGACGCGCGCGTGGACGAGGGAGGAGGAGTGGCCCACGCGGGCGACGCGTGAAGCCAGCGCGCTCAGGGGACGGACCCAGCGCTCGGGCAGGGACACGTCCCAGAGGAGCCCGAACCGGGCGGGCTCGGGCGCCACGCTGGCGAAGTGTCGGGCCTGACGGGTGCGCCCCTCCGGGAGCACCTTCCGTGCGCGACGGACGTCAGCGCCAGAGATCGAGGCGCCGGCGCTCGTGGCGCGTTGGGTGTCGTCGCGGAGGCGCGAGTGTGCCCGTGCCAGGGCCTTCGAGGCACGACCCCGCTCGCGCTCCGTGCCCGCCGACGCTGCGGCGAGCGCGCGCTCGGCCTCGGCCAGGGCCTCCCGCGCGCCATGCGGCTCGGCCACCGACTGCTCGTCGTTCACGGGGACGAACACGGGCAGCACGCGCTCCGGCGCCGTCAGCGCAGCAACGACGCGGGGAGGCGGCAGCGTGGAGAGCCACTCCAGGGTGTCGCGCTCCAACGGGTCCTCACCCGCCTCCGCCCAGGCTGCCACCAAGGCCGAGTACACGCGGGCGGGGTGAGGGGGCCACTCGGACCGGCGCCGATCGTCGAACGCCGATGCCGTGTAGCGACCGGTCAGCAGCTCGAAGTCGAGACCGAACATCAGGACGACGCCCCCTCGTCGTCGTCACCCCGAGCGGCCAGCTCCCTGCTCCTGCGGATGAGGTCCACCAGCTTCGGAGCCGGGGTGAGGCGCAGGGGCTCGCGCTCCCAGCCCATCCCTGCGGAGCGGGCGGCCTCGTGCGCGGCTTCGAGCAACGCCCATCCGGCCGCGGCCTCCAGGTGCACGTGCTCAGACGCCCCTCCCTCGCTCGGGACGAGCTCG
The DNA here is from genome assembly GCA_964588235.1 of uncultured Planctomycetales bacterium. Classification (GTDB taxonomy): domain Bacteria; phylum Planctomycetota; class PLA2; order PLA2; family JAEUHO01; genus CAZPOZ01. The sequence goes on along the minus strand of CAZPOZ010000002.1, from coordinate 16,828 downwards.
AGGTCGAGCGGTCCCTCGGGGACGAGCGCGCAGCGTGAGCGTAGGTCGAACCCGCTCGCCCGATGCGAGGCCACCGCGGCGAGCGCAAGCGCGGCAAGCGCCGTCCGGGCAGCCCGCTCGACGCCATCGCGGCGCTCCGGTGCGACCTGCGCGCCGGCTGCGTCGGTCGGGAACCGCAGGCGCCGGAGCGCCGGCAGCGACAGCACCGTCGTCTGGAGCGCGTGGTCGAAGGTCACGCCGCCAGCCAGGCTGTCCACCTGGGGCGGGATGTTCGAGTGATTGATGGCGGAGGGACGGCCCTTGCCCTCGGAGCTGCGTCCGAACGGTACGGGCTTGCCCTTCTCCTGCAGCGCCTCTGCAGCGTCGGTCGTCCAGTCGTTGGGGTCGCGCTTGGCGTGGTACACGGCGACTCCCCCCTGGATGCCGGCCGGGTCCAGGCGGCTCGACGTCTTCGCGCCGGCCACGACGCCCACACCGATGATCTCGGACACGAGGGCCCGCTGGAACTTGGTCCCCAGCCCCCCCCGCGGGCCGGTCGAGTCCCACGCGCCGAAGAGCAGGGCCGTCGGGCACGCGCGGTAGAGGGGTGTGGCGTTGCGCACCGAGGCGTCGGTGATCTGCCTGCCCAAGGGGGTGTCGCGGAACAGCACCTCGCCGGCCACGGCGTCGCGCAGCAGCGCGTCGAACACGCGATGCGGAGCCTGCAGCGTGCTGATTCGATCCAGGTCCCGCACCCCCTCGGCGGCACTGAAGTCCACGGCCACGACGGGGAACGGCAAGCGCTGCGCCTCCCAGGCCTGGAGCAGGGCCTCCTCCATGCGGTTGGCTTGGCTGGCGACGGAGTCGAGGAGCACACAGGGCACGTCGCCCCCGCCGATCCGTCGCGTCTCGACCGCGTAGCGCAGCTCGCGCTCGCCGGTGGCATACGTCGGCGGAAACACCTTGTCGCCGGGACCTCCGGCCGGCTGCAGCCGGGTTCGGGCCCGGATCGCGGCCACACCTCCCTCGACCGCCGCACGCAGACGGTCCACCGTCAGGACGCCCAGGCCCTTGGATGCCGACATCGTCCCTGCCTCCCATCGAGCCCCTGAAGGCCCCTGGCGCCACCCGGGCCGGGCCCTCCCAGGCCCGTCACCGCCCTTGCAGCATGGCGGGCTTCTAGCGCGGGCCCGACCGGCCTGTCAAGGGGGGAGAGCCGGGCACGCTCTGCCCTCAGTCCCATGGCCACCAAGCTAGGGGTAGGGTCCTTCGGAGGGCGAGACCTCTCCTGCGGAAGGCCCTATGGATGGCCTCTGCAGGCCGTACCCAAGCGGCCGGCGCGCTGGGCCGGTAGCGGAAGGCCGATGACGACGACGACGCGCCTGCGGCCTGCGCAAGGAGGAGGAAGCGGCCTGAGCGCCCGGCTCCAGCGCGCCGCACGTGCCTCGCATCGCCTATCTTGGTGGCGTTGGCCCTCAGTCCCAGGGGCCGCCCGCAAGGGAGGGCCAACGCTGCGCGGCCGCCAGCCGGACGGGAGGAGGGTAGGCGCGAGGACTCGGGCTTCGGCGACCGCCGCGCTCAGGGTGCCCGATGGATCCGAACCCAGTCGACCAGGCAGTCCGAATCCCAGGGCTGTTCGCAGCGCAGCCGAGTGACGCGCTCGTGGGCCCATGTGGCTTGAGCAACCTGCGCGTAGTCCTCGCTGTGCCATCCGCGGTCCAAGTCGTCCGGCTTCACGCTCAGCGTGCCGCCCCCGGATGTGAGCGTCAGCCTCAACACCGCCCAGTGGTTTTCCCCCGGCACGGCCGATCCGTGGAAGTCGGTCCACCCGTCGAACGCCCAGCCGAACGGCGCCGTCAAGTAGGTCGCCTGCACCGTGTTGCCATCTTCGAACTCGATGGCGAGGTAGGGCAAGCGGTAGTTGGAGCCGCCCGACACGAGCTTGAGGCGCGCCTCGATCACGAGCGGGACCTGGGTCAAGTCGAAGCAGACGGCCCGATCGGCGAAGTCATTCAGACTCATGTCGGGCGCGATGCGGAGCAGACCCTCCGGAGTTAGGGCGACGGACGCTCCACTGGCCGTCCAGGCCAGGGGGTCGGAGAACTCCTCCGCGAAGGGGAGTCCCGTCGGCTGCGCGCAGGCCGTCCGCTGGACGAGCAGCGTCGTGATGCAGGCGGACACGCCGTCACCCGCGGTCACCGTCACGGCGACGCTGTTCCAACCCACCTGCAGGTCGATGGCTGAGGAGCCGCCTCCGGCCGGAGCAGGGAGCCCCCCCACCTGCACGGTCGCGGAGCCATCTTCGGGCGTAGCGGTCACCGAGACCTGAGCGTCGAGCACGGGCCCCAGGACGTAGGCCCGGATCTCGGGGTCGAACGGGGGCGAGAGCGGCGCTGGAAGGGAGGTCAACAGGGCGGCCAGCCGGCAGTTCGTGGGCAGTGGAGCGGGTGCCGCCTCCGGCTGCGGGGGCGGCCCCTCGCCGCCTCCTCCGCCGCAGCCCAGGGCAAAGGAGGCAAGCACGAGCACGAGCCCGGCGGCTGGAGCGCGGCGGCTCCCCCCCGTGCTGGCGTCCTGAGCAGGAAAGGGGCGCGGCTGGCTGATCATCGGCACTCTCCGGGGCGGGGCCCCCCGCACCCCGTACATGGCAGGAGATTGCCTACGATTTCACCCCCGGTTGGTCACGCGGCGCACACACCTCCCCTCGGCCCACGCAGGCCGCCCGGCCTCCAGGCGGCGAGGAGGATGGCCGGATTGCAGCCCCGGGCGGACCTCGCTACCCTGTCGGAGTACATGGTGTTGAGGTCGGCGAGCATGGGCATCTTGAACGAGCCGGCACGAGGCGGGGCGGCGTGGGCCGACACGCGCTGGTCCGTGATCGGCGCCCTCGACACGGCCACGGGGAGGCGCAGGGAGGATGGCTGGGCCTACCTCGTGGCGGCATATGAACGACCGATGCAAGAGTACGTGCGGCGCTCGCTGGCCAGACGGCGCGCACGACCCTGCTCGCAAGAGGAGGCCCACGCCGTGGTGCAGGACTTCCTCGGGGACTGCGCCGCGAAGGGCTGGCTCTCGCGCGCGGACCCCGGACGGGGCCCGTTCAGGGCGTTCATCCAGATCCTGCTGAGACGATTCGTGCGGAACAGGGTGAGGTACGAGCGTGCGGCCCGTCGCGCGTCCCCTCCCAGCTCGAGGTCACTCCGGTTGGACGCCTCCGGCGCGGGCCAGTTGGTCGCCGGCGAGCGGGCGGACATCGACGCGTTCGATCGCACCTGGGCGGAAGTGGCCGTCGAACGCGCGCGACGGCGCCTGGCCGCGGAGTCCGATCGGTACCTCACGGTCATCGACGATCTGATCCGCACTCAGGGTGCGGGCAGCTCGGACTTGGCCGCGCATCTCCGGATGCGCGAGCAGCAGGTGCCCGTGCTTCGCCACCGCGCCCGTCGCAGGTTCGCCGCGCTGTTCGAGGAGGAACTGGCTGCGACCGTCGGCGACGAGGTGCAGTTCCGAGAGGAGTGGCGTGCCCTGGCCCGATACCTGCCGTGACTCCCCGCGCCCAGGTCGAGTGAGCCCACGATGGACGTAGAAGCCGGGCTGGACGAAGGTGGGCGCGACGCCGTCAGCAGGGCCCGCGACCTGCTCTGGGCCGACCTCGTGCTGGAGCTGGGCTTGGCAACCCGCCAGCAGGTGGCGGAATCGCTGCGCAGCCGGTGGGTGGATCCGGTCGGTCGGAGTTCGCCGCTACCGACGCTGCCGGGAGGGAACGCGGAGCGCGCCCAGGCGCTCGTCGAGCAGCGCTTGGGGGAGCTGCTTGCAAGCGCGGACGGCCGGCCCTGGAGAGCGCTCCTCCGCCGGACGCGGGTGGGTCGAGCGGAGACGCGCTCGATCCCGGGGGTGGCGACGGCGGATGCCGATCCGACGCGCGCGATCGAAGGCGTGCGAACGGTGAGCGACGAACGCTTCACCGACTTCGTCATCGCCGGTGAAGGCGGGATGGGCGTGGTCTACATGGCCTACGACACCGACCTCCGGCGATTCGTCGCCCTGAAGATGATCCGCCCCCCGCGCGTCGATGGCACGCCGGGGCCCAGCCCTGCCTCACCGTACGATGCGGACCCTGCCTCGCTGGGAGCCGCAAGCGCGGCGCACTACGGGGCGCTGGTGGCACGCTTCCTGCAGGAGGCGTGGATCACCGCGAGCTTGGAGCATCCCGGCATCGTGCCGATCCATGAGTTGGGACGTACGCCCCGCGGGATGCCGTTCTACACGATGCGCTTCGTGAACGGCGACCGGACGCTCGCCGACGCGATCCATGACCTGCGCACCGGGGACCTGGCGGCCCGGCTCGCCCTGCTCGAGCCATTCCTGAAGGTGTGCGATGCGGTGGACCACGCGCACGCGCGGGGCGTGATGCACCGGGACCTCAAGCCTGGCAACATCGCCCTGGGTGAGCACGGGGAGGTCATCGTGTTGGACTGGGGGCTGGCCCGCTTCGTGGACGTGCCCGTTGCAGCCGATCCGGCTGGACGACACGAGGTCTCGGTGCACCGCCTCGAATCGGGAGATACGACGGAGTTGGCCGTGATCGGCACGCCGGGGTACATGGCCCCCGAGCTCGCGCGTGGGGAGCGTGGCGCGGGCGACGCCCGCGCCGACGTCTTCAGCCTGGGGGCCGTTCTGTACGAGATCCTGACCGGGCGACTGCCGCACGGCCAGCGCCCCTGGCGTGAGTGGGTGACGGAGGGTGACCCAACCGCGACCTCCGATCCATGCGCGGTGGACGCTCTCGTACCGCCGGGTCTCGGCTCCATCGCGGCTGCGGCGCTCGCGTGGCGCCCGCACGACCGACCCGCCCATGCGGGCCTGTTGGCCGATGGCATCCGGGCATGGCAGGCAGCCGACGCCAGAACGCGGGAGGTCGAGCGCTTGGAACAGGGGGCCCGATCGGCCCTCGAGGAGGCGCGCCGCGGTCGCGGCGATCAGCGCATCCGCGGCGCTCAGCACGCCGCAGTGCTCATCCAGGAGGTCGCGCGCCTGCGCGGCCTGCCCGCGCCCGAGCATCCGTTGCGGAGGGAGGTCGAACGCCTACGGGCGCGCGGCGTGCGAGAGCAGGCCTGGAGAGCGCTGCGATGGCCGCTCGCGATCGCCCTCGCCGTCGCGGGCGCTGTCGCCGCCGTCCTCTGGCTCGCCGAGCGGGCGCGCCTGCGCGGCTTGCGGGCAGCCGCGGACGAGCGCCTGGAGGTCGCCGAACGATGCGTCCGGACGTTCTCAGCCGACGCCGCGCTTCGTGAGGCCGAAGGGGCGCAGCTTCGCGCAGGGGAGGCCGCCGCCGGTGGAGCCCTGGGGCCGCAGGAGGAGCGTGCGGTGCACGAACGGCTGTTTCGGCTCGTCGCGGCAGCCCACGTGCAGAAGGGCGACGTGCGCGGGCTGGCGCTCGCCACCGCGCGTACCCTGCTGGAGGCGCCCGACCGCTGCTTGGAACCGCTCAGCCGCGAGGCGGCCCGTGCGCTCTCGCGCCTCGGCGTGTTCGAGGCAGGTGGAGCGCTCCTGAGGCAGGCGCGCTCGGTGACGCTGGAAGACCGGGTCTGCGCCGCCGAGGCAGCGGGCTGGACCGGCGACGGCGCGGGCTACCTCGCCGCCTGGAAGGGAGCGCCTCCGGCGCTCGCGGAGGCTGCGGTGCAGCTTGCGCGGTTCGCCGTCCTCCGCACCCTCCCGCTGGAGAACGCTACCGATCTCTGCGCGATCGCCTCCGGCCCCGACGCGGTCCTGCTCATCGCGACCAGCGACGGGGGCGTCCACCGCTGGGCTGCCGAGGACACGGCCGCAACGCGCGTCCCGATGCGCGTCTCTGTCTTCTCAGGGCGGCTCTCCCCGGCGGCGCGGCCTGGGTGCGTGATCGTCGGCGGCTTCGACCAAGAGGACCCCACGCGGCGGCGCGGCGTCGTGTATGAGGTCGAGCTCGCGAGCGGCCAGGAGAGGCTCCTGTGGTCGGGCGGCTCGGGGCCTCCCCGGCCGCACCTGCTTGACGTGGATGGCGACGACGACCCCGAGCTGGTGTTGACCTTCGCTGCGCTCTCACGAGGCATCGAGATCCTCGACAGCGACGGTCGCGTTTGGTCGCAGGGACGGCTGGGCGACTTGGCGGCGCTCCGCGTGGGCGAGCACCCGCGGGTGGACGTCCTGGACGCGGCGACGGAGCATCCCCTCGGTGCTCCGCCGACGCTCGTGCTGGGCACGGGGGGCTGGGATCGAGGTCCCCTCGGCTACCGCCTGCTTCGATCACACTGGGATGGTTCCCTCGGCTCACTGGTGCGCATCCAGGAGCCGCGCATCGGAGTGGTCGCTTCGCTCTGCTCGTGCTACTCGCCCCCGGGGGAGGCTGCCGGCCTCTACTTCGCGCACTCCTACGCTCCCGTCACCAGCTACGAGCCCGTGCTGGACGACTTCCTCGCACACGGGCCAGGCATCTACGTCCGCGACCCGCTGGCAGGATCACTCCGCCCCCTCCGCACGGCGCCACGTGCTCTGTACCGGTCGCAGGAGGGTGGGCTCGCCTCGGCCGGGGTTCACTGGAGATTCACGGTCGGCGGTGAGGTGGCGATCGGGGACGGCACACGTGCGCTCGCCAGCCTCTGGTGGGTCGATGCGGGCGAACGTGGTACGCGTGGAGGCCTCGAGCTGCGCGCCCTCGGGCGCGCCCAGGCGGTTGCCTTCGTGGTTCCCGGCGTCCGACTGATCGACGGTCGGGGCGGGATCGCCGTCGGTCGCCTCGTGTCGGGGGTCGCGGGCGAGCAGGTGGCGGTCTCGTGCACCGACCACGTGGTCGTCGTAGGCCGTTCCCCCGATGTGACCGGCGCCGACGGCCGTCCGGCGGATGACGCTACAGCCGCCCGCGGAGAGACGCAGCGCCAAGCCCTGATTCGGGCCCTTGCGGCGGGTCTCCGGGGCGCCGACCACGCCGACGCGTCGGCCACAGTCCAGGCGCTGGCTGCAAGGCATCCGACGTGGAGGGGATCGGCCACGAGAGTGTGGTGCGAGGTGGTCGCCAGCTGGCTCAAGGCGGGGCGATTCGACGCAGCGCGCAGCGCGCTCGACGAAGCAGCCCGGAGGGGCGCGCTCTCCCCGCCTCTCCGCCTGTGCCTCGAGGCACGCCTCGCCAGGGCCAGCCACCGCGCCGAGGATGCCTTCGGTCTGTACCGTGAGGCAGTGCTCCTGCTGAATGCGCTGCCGCAGCGAGGGACGACCGGCGTGGAGGCCGAGGCAGCACCGAGCTTGCGCGAGGAGGCCTACGAAGCGCTGAAGCGCCTCGCGCCATTGGGGCCGGGACTCGAGCGCCGGTACGCACTGACGGGCGCGTGGCGTCCCCCCGCCGAGTGGGTCGGCTCACGCCCGGGCCTCGCGACGCGGGCGGCGGACGGCGAAGGGCTCGAGTGCACGTTGCATGGCCAACGCGAGGACTCGCTGGGCTTCGACGTCGAGTTCAAGTCGGCGCCCCGCAGGTTGCGCGCATGGGCCCGCCTGCTCGTTCGAACGCAGGCGTACGGCTCACAGCTGTGCCTTGCGGTGTCGCAGGCTTCGTCTCCCGATGTGCGGGAGCGGGAGGGTCAGGAGGACGACTCGGCGTGGATCACGCTCTCGTGGACGGACTCCTCCTCGCGCGGGCTCGGGGCTTCGTATCGAGCATCGCAGGCCGTGGATCGCCGCGAGCTGGCCGGGCGGGAGAGGCCGCCGTGGCGCAAGGACCGCCCCCTGCTGCTCAGGATCGACTTTGACAGCCGTCTCGGCCAGACCGAGTTCCTATGCCGGGACGAGATCACGGGCGAGGAGTTGGGACGTTGTGCGATCCCCAGCTCGCAGGGCTTCCGACCCGGGGCGTACCGCGTCGGGCTGTGGGCAACTCCGAAACGCACGCCCTGGAGCGACCTGACGCGGGTCGTGCTGCTCGAGGCGGGCTTCGAGGGGGAGTGCTTGCGGGGGTGCTCCATCCTGCAGCCCCCGGAGCCTCCCCCGGAGGCGGACCTGTTGCAGCAGGAGCTGGAGAGGCTACGCAACCGGCCCGGGGAGCGAGGCGCAGGGGCGGCTGACGTGATCCGCGCGGTGGAGTCGCGGCCGGAATCGACCTCCGTGGACCATCGACTGGCGAGGCTCATCGTAGGACCCCACCCCGTGTCCTTGCGCGAACTCGCCCTCGCCTGCATCGAGCAGCGGGCAGGGGTGCTCCTCGAGCTGGTCGGGCGCGATGAGGACCGCCCGCTGGTAGCGTGCGACCCGGAGTTGGTCGTCGCTCTGGCCGCGAGGGCGCTGCTAGACCATGCCGAGCACGGGGACCTCCTGCGCGCAGCCCGCGAGGCCTTGGGTCAAGCTCAGCTGCCTGTGGCGGATGGGAGGCCTCTCCCCCCGCCCGACGACCTGTCACCCGCCGAGCTGCTCGAGGCCGCCGCCCGCCACTCGGGCCCCCTGCAAGCCGTCGAGTCCTACCTCTCGCGACTGCTCCGGGGCGAGTCCGGCGGTGCCTGGCGTCGGAAGGCGCTGGCAGCCTGCATCCGGGCCGCCGTGGCGCGAGGCCTCGAGGAGTCGGCACGCACCTACTTGCACCAGCTTCTCGGAGGCCCGGATCAGGAGCTCGAGGGCCTGAAGGACGACCCGGTGGTCCGGCGCCTCCTGGGCGGCGAGGCGCGGTAGGACTGACGCGGAAGGCCCTGGGCCGATCCGGAGGCTGCGTCCCCGGGGCTACGCGGGGCGCCCATGGCTTGCGTCAGGGACGGCGCTTCGTCTCGTTGACGGCACGGACCGTGTCCAGCAGGAGCCGGGCCCGATCCACGTCGTTCGGCTCCGTGTAGTGCTCCACCCGTTCGACGTGCGCAGACCTCCGCTCCGCGGGCACGTCGCCTACCCGGCTCCCCGAGCACGCGGGCAGGGCAAGCAGAGGGCACAGGGCCAGGAGCAGCCGCCCCGGGGCCGCGGTGTTCGCGTGGCGCGCCCGTCCGCCCACGCCAAGGTTGAAGATCACGCGCATGCTCAGCTCCATGTTTGCAGCGCCCCGTTCGGGCGGGAGGGCACCTACCCTCACCCTCCTCATGACCATCCCGCCTCCGGCCTTTCACGTGTTGCGGGCCGCCCCGCGCGCCACCGGAGGGCGGCCGGGCTACGATCTCCCCCGATGACGGCCGCGCGGCGCTTCTCCGGCCTGGCCTCGCTGATCGTCGCCTGCGCAGCCTTCGCGCTGTACGCGGCCACCGTGGCGCCCGGCCTCTATCCGCGCGACAGCGGCGAGCTCGTCACCGCCGCAGCCACCCTCGGCATCCCCCACCCGCCCGCCTACCCGACCTACGTGCTGCTGGGGCGCGCCGCGGCCAGCGTGCCCGTCGGCGACGTGGCGCTGCGCGTGAACCTGCTCTCCGCGCTCCTGGGCGCCGTCGCCGTGGGCCTGGCCTTCTCCGTCGTCCGACGCCTCTCGGGCAGCGCGCCCGCCGCCCTGTTCGCCGCCGCCACCCTCGGCCTCTCGCGCGTGTTCTGGCAGCACGCCACCGTCGCCGAGGTGTTCACCCTGCACCTCGCCCTCGTCCTCGGCGCCCTGCGGCTGCTGCTCGCCTGGCACGATCGCCCCCCCGAGCGCCGCGGCGCCCCCCTGCTCGCCCTCGGGGCCCTGGGCGGGCTGGCGCTCGGCAACCAGCACACCGCCGTCCTCGTCGCCCCCGGGCTGCTCGTGGCCCTGGCCAGCGCCGAGCCCCGCACGCTGCGCTCGCGCGCCTTCCTCCGCGCCGTCGGCCTCGGCTTGCTCGTCGCCGCCGCGCTCTACGCCTTCGTGCTCCTGCGCTCGCGCCAGGATCCCTTCCTGGACTGGGGCGACCCCGAGACCCTCCCCCGGCTGCTCGACGTGTTCCTGCGCCGCGAGTTCGGCTCGCTCTCGCTCTCGCGCCACTTCCCCGCCGACCCCTCCTGGACGAACCGGCAGGCCCACCTCGCCCTGCTCGCACGCGGCTCGCTCGAGCAGGGGGGCCTGATCGGCGCGCCGCTCGCCGCCCTGGGCGCCTGGGCCCTGCTCGCCGACCGCGCCCGACGCTTCGCCGGCTGGGCCCTGGTGCTCGGCTGGATCGCCACCGGCCCCGCGCTCGCCCTGCTGCTCGGCGGCACCCGGCTCGACGACAACGTCGCCTACCTCGCCGAGCGCCTGCACCTCGGCTCCTTCGCCCTGCTCGCCCTGCTCGCCGGCGTGGGCCTGGGCGCCCTGCTGGCCCGGCTCGCGCGCGCGCCCGGCCGCCGCGGGACGGCCCTGGCCCTGGGCGCGGCCGCGCTCGCCCTGCTGCTCGGGCCGGCGCTCACCGCGCGCCGCTCCGCCGCCGCCTGCGACCGGCGCGAGCACCTCGTGGGCAGCCGCTACGCCCAGGACCTGCTCGCCTCCCTGCCCGAGCGCGCGCTCGTGATCACGATCAACGACACGACCGCCTTCGGCCTGTGGATGCTCCAGCAGGTCGAGGGCCGGCGCCCCGACGTGGACGTCGTGCTGCCGCTGGAGAACCCCGCCGCGCTCGCCCAGGTCCGCCGCCGCCTGGCCGCCACCCTCGCCGCCGAGCCGGCCGTGGGCCGCGCCTTCGCCGCCCGCGTCTTCCCCCCCGGCGTCGGCGGCGCGCAGGGCGACCTGCTGCGCGACCTGACCCACCGCGCGCTCCACCGCCGCCCGGTGCTGCTGGTGGCCGGCGACGACGCGCTCACGGGCCCGCTGAGCCCCTTCCTCACCCCCCGAGGCCTGCTGCTCGAGCTGGGCGAACGCCCCGACGCCCCCCTGCCCCCGGCCCTGGCCGAGGGCGCCCGCCTGCTCGACGCCGTCTACCGCCTCCCGCGCGCGCCCGGCGCCGGGGAGCCGCGCCCTTACCCCGAACGCGACCTGCGCCGACGCTACGCGCTGGCGCTGGAGGCCGCGGGCGCCGCCCACCTGCGCCAGGCCGAGGACGCGCAGGCCGCGCGCCGCCTCCGCGGGGCGCTCGACGTGGACCCCGACCTCGGCTCGGCGCGCGCGCGCCTGGAGCTGCTGCTGCGCCTGCAGGGCACCTTCGCCCAGGAGCCGCCCCTCGTCCAGGCGCGGCTGCTCGTGGAGGCCGAGCGCTGGCCGCAGGCCGTCGAGGTGCTCGCGCGCATCGTGGCCGAGCAGCCGCGCCTGGCCCGCCCGCGGGCCAACCTGGGCTACGCGCTGCTGCGCGCCGGGCGGCTCGACGAGGCGGCGCCCGAGCTCGAGCGCGCCCTCGCCGCCGCCACCGACGACGCCACGCGCGGGGCCGTGAAGAAGCACCTCGCCGAGCTGGCGCTCAGGCGCTGAGCGGCGCGTCCGGCGCGAGCGCGCGCGCCACGGCCTCGGCGGCCGCCTCCCAGGCGAGCGGGGGCGGAGCGACGGGGGGCGGCGGCCCCAGGAGCGCGCGCACCGCCCCGGGCCAGCGCCAGCCGCCCCGCCCCCGCACGGGGGGCGGCACCAGCAGCAGGCCCTGCGCCCCCAGGGCCACGAGGTCGCGGTGCGCGGGCACGTCGGAGGCCACCACCGGCGTGCCGTTGGCCAACGCCTCCGCCACCGGCAGGTCGAAGCCCTCCTCGAGCGAGGGGGCCAGCAGCCAACGATGCGAGGCGTACGCCCGCGCCAGCGCCTCGTCGGGAAGGCCTCCGTCCACGACCGTGAGGGGAAGCCCCGCCTCGGCCGCCGCGGCCACGGCGGCGCCGCGCGCCTTGCGGGGCTCGTCGCGGGCCACCACGAGCGCGCCGGCGCGCGGGCCCCCGCCCCCGGCCACCAGGCTCCCCGCCACGGCGTTGGGCGCCAGCACGATGCGCCCACGGTCCACCCCCAGGCGCCGGGCGAGCCCCTCGGCCACGTGCGGCGACACGGCCAGCACGCGGTGCGCGCGGGCCAGCGCCGCGCCGTAGCGGAGGCGGCCGTAGAGGCGCTGGAGCAGGCTGCCGTAGCCGGACAGGAAGCGCAGGTCGTGGACCGTGACGACGTTGCGCACGCGCTCGGGCGCCACCAGCGGCCCGTGGTCGGTCAGCAGGTGCGAGAAGCCCGTCACGCGGTGGCGGCGGACCAGGTCGCGGCGACGGGCGAGCCAGGCGCGCGCGCCCCCGCGCGCCGGCACGTCCACGGTGGCGTGCACCAGGTTGTCGGCCACGAGGCCGGCGGGCGGGCCCGGCCCGCCCCGCCCCCAATGCACCTCGAGCACGTCGTCGGGCAGCAGCGCCGGCAGCCGCCGCAGCACCTCCACCAGGCGGCGGTAGGCGCCGCTCCACGGGGTCGCCTGCGGCGTGGCGTCCACCACGATCAGGCGGGTCATGCGGACCTCCCGACGCGCCCGACGAGGTCGAGCCACGCCCGCCCGGCCGCCTCCACGGGGAACGCTCCGGCCCGCTCGCCTCCGGCCGCGATCAGGCCCGCGCGCAGCGGTCCGTCGGCAGCCACGAGCGCCAGCGCCGCGGCCAGGGCGGCCGGGTCCCCGGGCGGCACGAGGCAGGCCGCGCCCGCGCTCACCTCCGGCAGCGCGCCCGCGGCGATCGCCACCACCGGCACGCCGGCGGCGCAGGCCTCGAGCAGCGGGTAGCCGAAGCCCTCGCTGCGCGAGGCCACGACCAGCACGCGCGCGCCCGCCACCAGGGCCCGGAGCCGCGCCTCGCCGGCCTCGGGGACGACCTCCACCCCCGGCGGCAGCCCGCGCGCCGCCCCGACCACGACGAGCCTGAGCCCGGCCACGGGCCCGGAGCGGAACGCCGCCGCGAGCACGTCGAGCCCCTTCTTCCGCGCCCCGCCCGCGCCGTGCCCGGTGCCCACGGCGAGCGCGTAGGGCCCGCCTGCGCCCGGCGCGTCGGGCGCGGCGCGCCAGGGCGCGGGGTCGAAGCCGTGGGGCACGACCGCCGCGCGCGGGGCCGCCTCGGGGTGCAGCGCCAGCAGGTCGTCGAGCACGGCCCGGGAAGGCACGACCAGCGCGGCCGAGCGCGCCACCGCCCGCGCGAGCGCGAGCCGGTGCCGCAGCGCGCGCAGGCGGCCCTCGAGCGCGCCCTGGCGCGCGAAGGGCGCCTCGTGCACCCAGGTGACCCGCGGCAGGGTCGTGGCCGGGGCGGAGGTCCAGGGGCAGACCAGCGCCCGGGCGCCCCGGGCCTGCGCCCGAAGGGCCAGCCGGCGCCGCGCGCCCTGGAGCCCCCGCCGGGCGGCCAGGGGCTCGACCAGCCGCTCGACCCCGTGGAGCGCGCGCGCCGCGGCCGAGCCCTCCGCGGGCTCGGGCCCGGGCCACAGCCCCAGGAGGACCAGCCCCGGCGGGCGCACGGCGACGAGCCCGGCCAGCAGGTGGCGCAGGGCCGTGGCGACGCCGCGCAGCGGGTCGAGCGCCAGCGCCGCGAGGTCGAGCGCGATCACGCGCCCACCGCCCGCGCGTAGGCCGCCCGCGTCAGCCGCGCGGCCCGCTCCCAGGTGTGCTCCGCGGCGACGCGGCGGCCGCGCTCCACGAGGTCGGCGCGCCAGGCGTCGTCGCCGAGCAGCCGCTCGAGGGCCGCCGTGAGCGCCTCGACGTCGGTCGGGTCGGCGGCGGCCGCCGCGTCCCCGGCCAGGTCGGCCGGGGCCGTGCCGCGGCCGACGAGCACGGGCACGCCCGCCCCGAAGCCCTCCAGCACGGGCAGGCCGAAGCCCTCGTCGAGCGAGGCGTCGGCCAGCGCGGCGGCGCCGCGCAGGAGGGCGGCCTTGCGCACCTCGTCGGCGTCGGGCTCCCAGCGGGCCCAGGGCCGGCGCGCGAGCGCGGCGCGCAGCGGGCCGTCCAGCCAGCCCGGCGCTCCCAGCAGCACGGCCTCCACGTCGGCGCCGCGTCCGCGCAGGCGCTCCAGGGCGTCGAGCACGCGCAGGTGGTTCTTGCGCGGCTCGAGCGTGCCCAACAGCAGCACGTAGGGCCGCGGGGCCCGGGCGGCCGGCGCGTCGGCCAGGGCCGGCGCGCCGTGGGGCACCACGTCCACGCGCCGCGCATCGACGCCGTGGTGCAGGCTCAGCGCGCGGGCCACGCGCGCGCTGGGCACGACGAAGCGCGCCGCCTCGCGCAGCGCCCGGCGCAGGAAGCGCTCGAGGCCGCGGCGCATGTCGGCCGTGTAGCACCCGGGCAGCGACTCGAACAGCAGGTCGTGCAGCGTGACCACCACCGGGGCCCGCGAGGAGCGCAGCGCCACGTAGTCGGTCCAATGCAGCACGTCCACGCCCCCGAGCAGGCGGTCGGCGCCCAGGCCCAGGCGGCCCAGCGCCTCGGTGCCCATCGAGGGCCAGCGACGCGCGTGCAGCCGCGTCCCCGCCGGGACCGGCCCCGGGGCCCGCCCGCCCGCGCGCCCCCGGAGGCGGTGCGCGTACAGCTCGATCCGGTCGGGGCTCCCGCTCCCGGCCAGGGCGGCCACCAGGTGCCGCACGTAGACGGCGATGCCCCCCCGGCCGTGGAGCGCCGGGCGGAAGTCGAGGCCCACGCGCACGGGCGCTCAGCGGTAGAGCAGCACGTGCGCCGGCGCCCCGCGGAGCAGGTCGAGCCCCTTCGTCAGGGCCTCCAGCGAGGCCTCCGGGCTGTGGGCGGCGCTCGACCAGGCGTCGTAGGCCTCGACGGCGGCCTGCACGCGCGCGGCCTCGCGCGCGTAGTCGGTCAGGTCGGGCCCCGGCACGATCGTGAGCGCGCGGCCCGGCGGCAGCAGCCGCGCGAGCAGGCGCACGGCCTCGAAGCGCAGGGCGAAGCGGCGCGCGCCGTCGGCGGCGTCCCAACGCGCCTTGGCCAGCAGCCAGGTGCGATGGACGTCGCGCAGGCGCTCGCGCACGGCCTCGCTCTGGCCGTGCAGGCCGAGGTCGAGCGCCTCGAGCAGCGAGGCGCGCTGCCCCGCGGTCGGCTCGAAGCGCTCGTTGCGCCCCAGGGTCGAGAGGAACAGCGTGGCCTCGAGCCAGGCGTCTGCGGCGCTGCCGTGGATGGCGGGGATGCCGCGCCAGACGGCGCGCTGTCGCCGCTCGAGCCCCTGGGTGAGCAGCTGGTGCGCCTTCTCCCGCGGGGCGGCCGAGATGCGCGCGTCCAACGCGATCCAGAAGGCGCGCAGGCCCGCCTTGAGCCCCTCGAGGTCGCCCGCGCGCCCGCGCTCGCGCAGGCCCGTGAGCGGCGTGACGAGCGCGATCAGCTCGCCGCGCTCGGCCGGCCCCCAGCGCCCGAAGGACAGCTCCAGGGCGTCGCGCAGCTCCTGCTCGACCGGCGCCGCCCAGGCGAGGTCGAAGGAAGCCTCGGTGAGGTCCACGAAGGCGTCCAGGTGCCCCCGCAGCAGGGAGGGCTCCCCGCGGACGAGCACGTCGCCGGGGCGACCCTCGCGGAAGCGCGGCTCGACCATCGACTCCTCGCCGAAGGCCGGGAGCAGGCAGGCGATCGCGAGCGCGACGACGAGCGCGCCGCGCGCGCGCGACGGCCGTCGGGCGGGGGGCCCCGGGGGGTGCATGGCACCATTGTGGCATCTTCGCAGCCCCCAGGGGCATCCGTCGTCGGCCGGCCGCCCGCGAACGCCCCCCCCCGCGCTGCGGTCCCCGGCGCAGGAGCCTGCGGAACGGTCCCCAGCGCGTCACCGCCGCCGGCGGCGGGCGGGTGGGCGCGGGGCAGGGCGCGCCCCGACGACTGGCATGGGGGTCGCTACCCCGGGCACCGGGCCGGCCCGGCCCCGGGAGCGCGTCATGCAGCTTCGATCCGCCGCCCAAGGCCTCGTCGTCCTGGCGCTGCTGGCCGGCGTGGTGGCCTGGGCCATGGGCGCCTTCCACGGGCCGCGCACCGGTCCGGGCCGCGGCGCGGGTCCCGAGCCGCTGCCCCTCCCCGCCCGCACGGCGCCCGCCGAACGGGTGACCCTGCCCCTGGTCGAGGAGGCGCTGGGCACCGTGCGCTCGCGCACCCGCGTGGACGTGGCCGCGCAGGTGATCGCCCGCATCCTCGAGGTCGGGCCCCGCGTGGGCAGCGAGGTCAAGGCCGACCAGCCCCTCGTGCGGCTGGACGACCGCGAGCTCAAGGCCCGGGCCGGCCAGGCGCGCAAGGGGCTGCTGGCCGCCTCCGCCGCGCGCGACCGCGCGGCCCAGGCCCGCGCGCAGGCCGAGGCCCGCCTGACCCAGGCCAAGGCCCGCCACGAGCGCCAGCAGCGCATGCTGGCCGAGAAGGTCACCTCCCCGGAGCTGGCCGAGGCCGCGGCGGCCGACCACCTGGCCGCGGTCGCGGCCGTGGCCGACGCCGAGGCCGCCATCGCCGCCGCCGAGGCCGGGCACGAGCAGGCGCAGCAGGTCGTGCGCGAGGCCGAGGTGGCCGAGGGCTACGCCGTGCTGCTGGCCCCCTTCGACGGCGTGGTCTCCGAGCGCAACGCCGAGCCCGGCGACCTGGCCTCCCCGGGCCGCGCGCTCCTCACGGTCCTCGACCCCCGGCTGCCGCGCCTGGAGGCCGGGGTGCGCGAGGGCCTCATCGGCCGCGTGCCGGCCGGCGCCGAGCTCGACGTGCTGCTGCCCACGGTGGGCCGCACCGTGCGCGGCCGGGTGAGCGAGGTGGCGCCCAGCGCCGACCCGCGCACGCGCACCTTCCTCGTGCGCGTGGACTTCGACCCCGTGCCGGGCGTGCATCCGGGCATGTTCGGGCGGCTGCGGGTGCCAGCCGGGGAGCGCGAGACGGTGCTGGTGCCGGCGGCGGCCGTGACCCGCGTCGGGCAGCTGGAGACGGTGGTCGTCGTGGCCGGCGGCCGGGCCCTGCGCCGGCTGGTCACCACGGGCGCCCCGGCCCCCGACGGCCGCCTGGAGGCGCTCTCGGGCCTGGTCGGCGGCGAGCAGCTGGGCCTGCCCGCCGCGGCGGAGGCCCCGCGGTGAGCCGCC
>CAZPOZ010000001.1:0-50907 GCA_964588235.1 uncultured Planctomycetales bacterium | reverse complement strand
CCCTTCCGCAAGAGAGGTCTCGCCCTCCGAAGGGCCCTACCCCTAACTTGGTGGCGTTGGCCCTGAGGGGGTCGGCCCCCCGATTGCGTGCTGCTGGTGGCGTAGCATCGCCGCTGGAGATCCCCCATGCAGCACGCGAACGGGCGTCGGCTCCCCCTGCTCCTCCTCCTCGCCGCCGGGCTGGCGGGCTGCGGCGGCGAGCCGGCCGCGCCCGCCCCCGCGGCGGAGGCGTCACCCACGCAGGGCGCGGCCCCGGCCCGGCGGCCGGCGCGGCGCGACACGCCGCTCGCCCTGCTCGCCTCGTTCCGCGAGGCGCTGTGGACGGGCGACCGTGCGGCGGTCGCGGCGCTCGTGGATCGCGAGGAGGCTGCGGCCGAGACGACCATCGAGTGGTGGAGCCTCGTGGCGGAGGAGGCGCAGGTCTGGGCGCGGCTGCGGACGGACTTCGTGGCGAAGTTCGGTCAGCCGGCATGGGACCGCAGCCTCCCCGGCACGGACACGAGCATGGAATTCCTCCATCAGAACCGCACGCTGGAGGCGGGAGCCTGGCAGCCGCCCAGCGAGGTGGGCGCCGACGAGCGCGGCGACGGGCTCACCGTCTCGGGCGATCGGGCGCAGTTCAACTGGTTCATCAAGAACCAGTGGCACCTGGTGAAGCGGGCCGACGGCTGGGCCTTCACGTCTGGGGGCTCCTTCGGCGCGGGCCCGGAGGCCATCGCCGAGCGCCGGGCCAGCCTGGCTCGCTCGCGGGGCATCGCCGACGCGCTGGCGAAGGCCGCCACCGTGGAGGAGTTCACCCAGCGCCTGCCGACCCGTTGACGGTCGTGCGGTCGGCGTAGCCTCGCGCCCATGGACACCTTCCTGCTGACCTGGAACCCCGCCCGGGGCCGATGGAGCCTGCGCGCGCTGGAGCGGGACGTCGAGGCCCTCCGACGCAGGGGCTTCGTGGACCGCGCCTGGAGCTGCGGGACGACGACGCAGATGCCGCGAGGGAGCCGCGTCTTCCTGCTCCGGCAGGGCCCCCGGGACGGCGGCCTGGTCGGTGCGGGCCGCGTCACCCGGGAGCCGAGGCCGACCCGCCCCCGAGCGGACCCGGGCCGGACGGCCCCGTTCGTCGGCGTCCGCTGGGAGCACCTCTCGGGAGAACCCCTCATCGGACGCGACGAGCTCGACCGGGGCCCGCTGCGGGCCGCGGTCTGGAGGACGCGCCGCTCGGGCGTCCGCCTCGACCCCGTGCTCTGCCCGAGGCTGGAGGCCGTGTGGGACGCCCGGGTCTCGGCTGCCCCCCTGTCGCCCGACGAGGTCGTCCCGAGCCGCCCGTACAGCGAGGGGCAGGTCCGCCGGATCACCGTCGATGCCCGCGAGCGCAGCCCCCGCGCGAAGGCGGCCTGCCTCGCCCACCACGGTCCCGCGTGCTGCGTCTGCCGCATGACCTTCGAGCGCGCCTACGGGACGGAGTTCAAGGGCCTGATCCACGTCCATCACCTGGTGCCGCTCTCGACGGGGCGTCGGGCCCGTCGCGTCGATCCCGTGAGGGACCTGCGCCCGGTGTGCCCGAACTGCCATGCGGCCCTCCACCGGCGGAGCCCGCCGTACACGCCTGCGGAGCTGCGACGGAGGCTCGGCCGCTAGGGTTGCGAGGCGCAAGTTCGAGGCGGGAAGGTGCGACGCGCTGGGCTGGGGGCGCTCGGGCCCGCATCGGCTCGTTACGTAGGCCGGCGCGTGCCAGCGCCGCCGCAAGCGGCGGCGGGGGCGGCCTCGCCGCTGCGGGCCTTCCACGGCGCCCCGCTTGCGGGGCGCCCAGCAGCGCTGCCATCCAGCGCGTCGGTGGCTAGGCGCGTCCCTCCGGAACCTGCCGGCGGGGGTCCCTCGGACCTCCGCCCTCCCGCCTCGAACTTCGGACCCGCGGAACTGGGGCGCAGCAGCGCTCCCGATTGGGCCAGGGCAGGCGCCGTCCGGCTTCCTTGGGTCCGAGGGCGTCACGGCCTACGCTGGCCCCGACGACGGCCCGGCCTCGCGCGGGCACCTGCGGTGCGCGTGCGCAGCGGTCGGGCGTCGGTCGCAGGAGGCCGCGGATGCTCCGCCCGCCGCGTCGGTGCACCGAGCTGGCGTCGCCGCCGGTTGGCGCCCTGGCGCGGGCGGTGGCGCCGGTCCTCGTCCTGCTGCTGGCTGCGGGGTGCGGGGACCAGGAACCTGGCGCGACCGTGCTCGACGAGATCGCCGCCCTGGACACCGAGCAGGTCGAAGCCGGGATCCGACGCAACGAGATCCTCGACTTCGTGGACTGGTCGGAGGATCTCGCGTTCGTGCGGCGGGACGCGGGGCTGGACGACGTGGAGCGCGCACGCCGGATCCAGGAGATCGAGGCGCGCATCGCCGAGCACCTTCCGCACCTCGTCGGCCAGGACGCCGGACGGCTGGAGGCCGAACTCGAGCCCCTTGCCGCCCGCAGGAAGGGGGCACGCAAGCGTCTCGAAGAGCTGGGGATCACGCCGCGGTCGGTGCCGCGTCTGCGGGAAGCCGCGGCCGGCCCGGAGCGCTGGGCCGACGTCGCCTGGCTCGGGACGACGGCCGTGGAGGTGGAAGCCCGGGCGGCCGCGGTGCAGCGGGGGGAGGTCGAGGGCGTGCCCGAGGCGGAGCGGGAGGCCGTCGCAGCCCGCGGGCGCGCGCTGGCGGCCTTCCTCCGCAAGCGCATCGCGGAGCTCTCGCGCCTGCCGCGCCGGGCGCCGTGACGACGCGTCGCGCGCGCCGGGATCGTCGCCCGGCCCGGCCCCCTCCTCAGGCGGGGGGCGCCGCGAGGGCCCGCTTGAGCGCAGTCCCCCAGGTCCTCAGGCCGTCGATGGCCGGGACGGCGCTGCGACCGAGCGCCGTGATCGCGTACTCGACGTGGGGCGGGACGACCCGCTCCACGTGGCGCGTCAGCAGCCCGTCGCGCTCGAGCTCCCGCAGCTGCTGCGCCAGCATCTTGTCGGTGATCCGCCCGAGGTCGCGGCGCAGCTCCGCGAAGCGCCAAGCGCGCTCCTTCAGGCGCCAGAGGATGGGCATCTTCCACTTCCCCCCCAGCACCTCCAGCACCAGCTCGACGGGGTTGTTGTACCGGCGGCCCCGCAGCTCGAAGGCAGGCATGGACGGTCTCCCAGGGCGTTGAACTATCCAGATAGATAGTACATTCCACTTGGGATGTACTTGCGTGATGGCGGGCAGTCGCTAGGGTGCCGGGCGCGGGCGAGGAATCGTCCAGCCCCCGCGCCCCCGGAGCTGCCATGCGGCTGAGCCTACTCGTCCGACGACTCTGCCTGCCCGCGGCGCTGGCCCTGGCCGCGCTGCCCCCGGCCCTGGCGGCGCCGGCCAGGCCCCGCGTGCTGATCGTGACCACCAGCCACGCGGTCCTGGGTGCCACGGGCTACCCGACGGGGGTCTGGCTCTCCGAGCTCACCCACCCCTACTTCGCCTTCCTCGAGGCGGGCTACGACATCGACGTCGCGAGCGTGAAGGGGGGCAAGGTCCCCGTGGACCCGTTCAGCGACCCGAGCAACCCCAAGGGCATCAACGGGCACGACCTGATCTCCCGGGGCTTCCTCACCGTCCCGGAGCACAAGGCGAAGCTCGACGCCTCGCTGCGGTTGGCCGAGGTCGACCCCTCCCGCTACGCGGCCGTGGTCTTCGCCGGGGGCAACGGCGCGATCTTCGACTTCCCCGAGAGCGCCGAGGTCGCGCGCGTGGGACAGGCGATGTGGGACGGCGGGAAGGTCGTCGCGGCGCTCTGCCACGGCAGCGCCGCGCTCGTGGGCCTCCGGTCGGGGAGCGAGCCCCTGGTCAAGGGCCGCACGGTCACGGGCTTCACGAACGAGGAGGAGGCCCTGGCGCAGGCGCAGATCGTCGGGAAGGACGGCAAGTCGTACCTGCCCTTCCTCCTGGAGGACCGCCTGCGCTCGCTGGGGGCGAGTTGGAGGGAGGGCGCGCCGTTCCGCCCGCTGGCCGTGGCCGACGGAAGGCTGATCACGGGGCAGCAGAACCTCTCCGGCCTCGAGACGGCGCGGCTCGTGGTCCAGGCCCTGGAGTCGCCGCCGAGGTAGGCGCATCGGCCCCTGCGCGCCGCCTCGCTGCGCGCGGCGGGCGGAGGTCGCAGAGCCCAGCGCCTCGCCTTGCGAGGGGCTGCGACGGAGGGTTCCGCCGGGTGTCCATCCCCGGCCCCCGCCTGGACGCCAGCAAGCGCACGGGCGTGCGGCTCCACCCGTAGCGTTCGGCCCGGAACGCCGCTTCGGGAGGTGGCCCCGCGGCGGGGCCGCCGGAGCCCCCCATGGCCGGACGTCGCCTCTCCCCCGCGCGCCTGATCCTGGCCCTCCTGGTGGGGCTGGGGCTGCTCGCCCTGCCCGTTTCCCGCGGGCACGCCCGCGGCGGCGGCGGCGACGGCGGAGGCCGCGGCGGCGCGGGTCGCGGCGCCCGGCCGGCGGCGCCGCCCCCCACGCCGGCCGAGCGGCTGGCGGAGGCGCGGGCCCGGCTGGCGGAGGGCAAGGTGGCCGAGGCCGTGCGGGCGTACCGGGCAGCGCTGGAACCGGGCACGCTGCCGGCGGAAGCGGTCCACGAAGCCCACCTGGCCATCGGCGGCTCGCTGATCGCCTCGCAGGCCCCGCAGGCCGAGCGGGAGCTGCGCCTGGCGCTCGCCGCCAAGCCCGACTCGGCCGACGCCGAGTTCGGCCTGGCCCAGGCCCTGGAGCAGCAGGGGAAGCACGACATGGCCCGGCGCGAGTACGAGCGGGCGATCCAGTACCGCCCCGGCTTCACGCTGGCGCTCGTGCACCTCGCGGTGAACCGGACCCGCGCGAGCGACCCCCAGGCAGCCGAGGCCGCCTGGCAGGCGGCCCTCGCCGCGAGCCCCCAGAAGCCGCTGCTCTGGAGCACCTACGCCACCGCCCTGGACGGCGCCGGCCTCGAGGCGCAGGCGGTGGAGGCCAGCCGGAACGGCGCGGCGTCCCTCGGGACGGCCACGGCCTGGTGGGAGCACGCACGCTTCGCCTACGTGCGCCAGGCCTACGAGCCCGCCCTGGCGGCGGTCGAGTCCGCCGTCGCGCTTGGGGAGGCGACCGTGGCAGCGCACGTGCTGCTGGGCGAGCTGCGCATGCGGGCCGGACGCGTCGAGCCGGCGCTGGCCAGCTTCGAGATCGCGCTGCGCCGGGCCCCGGACGGCGCCTCGACCTGGCGCAGCCTGCGCCTCGCGCTCCGCCGGCGGACGGCGGAGCGCACGCCGGGGGACGTGGCCGCCGCGCTCCTGCGGGTCCAGGCGAAGGTGGGCGAGAGCGCGGCGGCGTGGAGCGAGGTGGGCTTCGCGGAGGCGCTCGAGCGGCGCTACCCGGAGGCGGCGCGGGCCTTCCTGCGGGCGCTGGCCTTCCCCGGACGCGAAGGGGAGGTCGAGGAGGTCCTCTGGGAGGCTGCGCGCGTGCTCGGCTCCCGCTTCCAGCAGCTCTCCGACGCCCTGCTCTCCGAGGATCCGACCCGCGTGCGCATCCTCGACATGGCCCGCGCGGAGGCCGACCGGCGGGCCTCGGCGGAGCGCCGCCGCCTGGCGGACCTGTACCGGGTGAACGCCGGAGGGGACGCGCGGACGCACGGCCTGGACCGCACCGCCGCCGACCTCGCCTACGAGGTGGACCGGCAGATGCGCGACACCCACCGGGCCATCGCCAGCCACCTGGGACCGCTGGGCGTGGTCTGGACCCCTCGCTGAACGGCGCGTCCTACGGCGGCCCGAAGTCGGGCTCCACACGCTGGAACCCCTCGACGATCTCCACGGGCGCGGGGTGCCACCGCACGGGGCCGTTCTCGGGCTGGAAGCCGAGGCGCCAGCCCCCGGGCTCGAGCCCCACGAACAGGACCCACGGCTCGTGGCGCGGGTCGATCTCCTGGGTCGCCCGACGGGGCGGCGCGCCCGGCGCGCGCTCCACGGGTTCGAGCACGAGCCGCCCCCGCGGGCGCAGCAGCGGCCCGAGCCGCGGGGCGAGCTCGAGCGCCCCCAGCCGCGCCTCCACGTCCAGGTCGAGCCGCCCCGTGCGGCCCTCGACGGCCGTGGGGACCACGGTCGCCGACGGCACCCGCGCCCGCACCGGCGTGCCCTCGGGCACGAGCAGCGTCGCCTCCCAGCGGCGCGTGCGGACGTCCACCCGCCCGGAGGCGTGACCCTCCGCCAGCTCGAGCGCCACCGGCGGCGGCAGGGCCTCGGCCCAGTCGCCGCGCACGAAGCCGCCCACGCGGCTCCAGACGCCGGCCAACGACACGCGCAGCGGCGCGCTGCCCGCCGGGACCGTGAACCGCGCCCGCTCGGGCCCGCCCGCCGACGTCCGCAGGAGCAGCACGTCCCCCACGCGCCGGTAGCGGAGCGCGGCGCGCCCGTGCGCGTCGGTGCCGCACCACTGCGGCGACGGGCTCGACTCGCCGGAGGCGTAGAGGTCCAGGTGGGGCAGGGGGTCGCCGGCGGCGTCCACGACCTCGAGCGGCAGCGGCGAGCGCAGCTCGGCGCCCAGGTCGAGCACGCAGCCGCCCTCGAGCAGCCGCGCACGGGAGGCGTCGTCCGGCACGTGCTCGGACGCCCCTGCGTCCAGGTCCCAGGAGAGCGCGCGCAGGACGAACGCCCGGCCCGGGGGAGGCACCCACACGTCCACGGGCTCCCCGTCCACCTGGGCCTCGACGGCCGGACGGCGCTCGACGGTGACCGAAGCCCGCGCCGGCGCGCTCCGGTCCGCGCGCTGGGAGACCACGCGGACGCGGGCCCGCTCCCAAGGGCCTTCGAGCCTCAGGAGGAGTGGACCCTGCGCGCCCGGGAGGCCCAGCGCGTGGCTGGCCGCGAACCAGCGCCCGTCGGCGGACCTCGCCCGCAGCGTGCACGAGCCGTCGGCGGGGACGATCACGCTGCCCCTGCCCTCGGCGTCCAGGGGCACCGGCTCGACGCCGCGGTCGCCGCCGCGCCCGAGCTCGGCGACCGCCGCGGGCGCCGGCGCGCCCGCCGCGTCCAGCACCTGCAGCAGCACCCGCACGCCGAGCACGCGCAGCAGCTCGACGCCCTCGAGCCGCCGGCCCGGGACCGCCGTGACGCGCGCCGACGCCCACGCCGTGCCGTCGTCCGAGACGAACTCGAGCAGGACGTCGTTCGGCCCCTCGGCGGGCAGCGTCAGCACGAAGCGCCCTTCGAGCACGGCGGCCGCGACGAGCGTCGCGCCCGGCCCCGGCGCGCTGAAGAGGAGCCGCGTGGCCCGCACGCGGCCGGCCGGCCCCGCGCGCCCCCGCTCGTCGATCACGACGCCCGCCACCTCGGTCGCGCCGGAGGGGCTGGGAAGCGCCTGCGTCGGACGGGCCGCGCCCACGATCACCTCGGCCACCGCGCCCTCCCGAGGAGACATGCGCTCCGACCCCTCGAGCCGCGGGCCGGCCCCCTCCCGGACGACGCCGGCCGACGGGACCGTCGCCGCGCGCTCGCCCGGGGCGGGCGCCCGCGCCTGCTCGCGGGAGCAGCGCTCCGCGCCGGCCCCGAGCCAGCCGATGGCGACCGTCGCTCCCAGCAGGAAGACCGTGCGCGGCCTCATCCCGGGAGCATGCCATGCCGGCCGACGCCCGGGCGCCGCCTCCGGGGTCGTCAGCGCAGCTGGAACAACGTCACGTAGGCGTCGGTCTCGCCCAGGGCGTCCGCGTTGTCGCCGGTCGAGTTGCTGTTGTCGCCCCAGGAGACGTAGCAGCAGCCGTCGTAGATCGCCAACCCCAGGTAGTCGAGGTACTCGTTGCCGAACGGCTCGGTCAGGTCGGCGGGATCGCTCTGCGCATCGGAGCAGCGCAGGTTCGCCAGCCAGGTCACGCCGCCGTCCAGGCTCATCGAGGCCCAGATCCCGTGGCTGCGGTTGTTCACCGCGTCGTCGCGGCAGTCATGCCAGGCGCAGACCAGCGCCCCGGTGACCGGGTCGGCGCGCACCGACGGATGCCACTGCGTGGTGATGCCCAGGTCGTCGTTGATCCGCACGGGGGCCGAGAAGACCCCGGGGAGAGGTGGGTCGGCGAAGACGGCGTAGATGTCGTGGTCGTCGCCGCCGGCCACGCCGTCGTCGGCGTAGACCACGATGGCGCGCCCGGCGAGGGGCCCGGCGTGCGGCACGGCCACCTCCGCGTTGCAGTAGATCGTGCGGATGGCCTGCGCCGGCACCGACTCGAACGCACCCACGTTCGTCGTCGCGATGAGCGTGTCCAGGCCGAAGGTGCCGGGCCCGAACAGGCCGTCGGGGTCGACGTCGTACATCACGTCCACGGGCCCGGAGCCGCCGTCGGCGAAGAGGTCCTGCCACACCACGTGGAGCGCGCCGTCCGGCCCGACGCAGGCGTTGCTGAACTGGGAGATGCGCACCCCCGGGGCGTCGGAGAACGGGACCGGCGCGGAGAAGGCGCTCATCGGCGCGCCCGCGCCGGTGCACGTGGCGCCGGCCACGAAGTTGCCGGGGAAGTCGTCCCACCCGACGTAGATCGCGTCCTGCGCCGGGTTCGCGCCGTCGGGGCCGATGACCAGGAACTCCTTGTCGATGCTCGCCGACGGCGGCGTGACGAGCTGCTGGCTGGGGAAGGTGGCCCCGTCGTCGAAGCTCTGCAGCACCATGAGGTTGCGCGGCGTGCGCGTGAAGTAGGCGATGTACAGGTTGCCGAAGCGGTCGTAGGCCGCGCGCGGGTCGATCCGGTCGCCGGCCGAGAGTCCGTCCACCGTCGTGTCGATGTCGGTGGTGGTCCAGGTGACGCCCGCGTCGGTCGTGCGGTAGACGGTCACGGCGCCGGTCGCCAGCCGCGTGTGGGTCAGCCCGGCGGCCCGGCGCGCATCCGTCGGGTTCACCGCCATCTCCATCTCGACGTTGAGGCCGGCGTACCCAGCGGTGGCGTTCGCGTTGGCGTAGCGCCCGGCGGTGCGCAGGACCAGGTTGGCGTTGGTGAACGTCGCGCTCTGCCCGTCCGGGTTGGTGAACGTGACCGCGATCTGGGTGTCGGCCACGACCGTCGCGTCCGCCGGGCTCAGCCCGTCGATCTGCGTCGCGGTCACGACCACGGTCCCGCCGAGCGCCCCCGGGCCGACGGGCGCGCCCGGTCCGCCAGCCTGGGTGTGGACCACCAGCGTGCCCAGCCCGGAGAAGTTCGAGCCCAGCACGCGCAGCGGCGCCGGGCAGCGGCTGAGGAACGTACGCCCCCCGTTCACCACCTCGGCCCGCAGCGCCTGGACGTCGGTGATCACGGGGGGAGGGTCGTAGCCCAGCGGGAGCACGTCCAGGCCCGGACCGCCCACGAAGATCGGACGCACGCTGGCCGCGAACGCCGTGGTGCTCACGTTCGTGGGTGTGGTTCCCGCGATGGTGGTCGCCGTGGCCACGGTGGCCGGCACGTCCACCTGGTTGGCCGTGCCCCCGGCCCACGACAGCGCGGGCCCGCCGCTGAAGCGCACGAGCAGCGCGGTGCCCACCGGCGGCAGGTTCGCACCCCCGGTCAACGTGAAGGCCGTGGGCAGCGTGGCGGGGACGGAGACCGGTGCGATCCCGGACACCCGCGGGGCCAGGTAGCCGACCGTGCGCACGCTCGAGCAGGAGCCGTCGGTGAAGCGCGCCTGGACGTTGGCCGTGAAGTCGGCGGTGCTCAGGTTCGGGGGAGCCGCGCCGGTGATGGTCGTCGCCGTCGCCACGGTGGCCGGCACGTCCACCTGGTTGGCCGTGCCGGCGGCCCACGACAGCGCCGGCCCGCCGCTGAAGCGGACCAGCAGCGGGGTGCCCACCGGGGGCAGGTTGGTGCCGCCCGTCAGGGTGAAGGGCCCGGGCGCGTAGCACGCCTGCGTCGGCGGCGCCACCGCCGCCACGTCGGGCCCGACGATCGTCAGACCGAGCGCGACCGGGCCGCTGGAGAGGCCGCTCTCCAGGATCACCTCCACGGTGACGGCGATGGCCGACGCGCCGCAGATCGCCACGCCCGGCGCGGTGGCGCTGATCGTGGTGGGTCCGGTGACGCTGCCCTGCACCTCCACCGTCGAGGACCCGCCGAACGGCGTCGACCCGTCGGTGGTGCGCAGCAGGACACGCGCCGTCGTCCCCGCGACCGTGGCGAAGTTCGAGCCGTGGAGGGTGAACGCCGTGCCGCCCACGCCGGAGAGCGTGGCCGGCGCCACCGAGCTGACCACCAGGGTTCCGGCGCCGGCCGTGAAGCCGTCCGCGCCTCCGGAGCCGCAGCCGGTCAGCGCCAGCAGCAGGGCCAGCGCGCCGACCGAGCCCGAGGGGCTGCGGCCGCTCCAGGGTGCCCATCGCAGCATGCCACGAACGATGCGCATGACGGCCTCCGATCACCGGGTCCGGGTCCTGCCGGGCGCCACGGTGCGTGTCAGTGGGGGCGCGGTCCCTGCCGCGCTCCGCAGGCGGTGGGGAAGGTCAGAAGTTGAACGCAACGCCGAGCAGCAGGGCGTGGGTCACCAGGCTCTCGGTCGCCGAAGCGGCCTGCACGGCGCCGCTGGCGCTGCTGCCGAAGTCGAGCGCGGTGGAGCCGCGCTGGATTCCGTCGAGGAACAGCAGGCTGTAGCCCGCGGTGAGCGCCCAGCGGGCGCCCGGGCGCCACTGCAGCAGCGCGTCCAGTTGCACGCCGAAGGCGCTGTCCTCGTGGGTGCGACGCGAGGCGTGGCTGCCCCCGCTGAACACGCCGAAGTCCGTGACGTCGATCTCGGTCTCCACGCCGCCCACGAGGCCCGTCGCGCTCAGCGTGAAGGCCCAGTCCCAGTTCGGCGTCCAGCGCAGCCCCAGGGTCACCTCGCCCAACAGCAGATCGTTGCGCACGTCGGCCGCCGCGAAGCCGTCGGCCGCGGGGAAGCCGCCGGGACCCGTCGTGGCGAAGCCGGCCCGCGAGGTCTCGTCCACGGCGGCCAGCCGGGCGCCGAGCCCCGTCAGGAACGCGAGGCAGGGATCGCAGCCCCATTCCATCCACACGCCCGCGCCGGCGTCCCAGAGCGTGAGCTCGCTCGTCAGCTCGGCGGTCAGCGGCCGGGAGAGGTCCGTGGCGCCGCCGGGCGCGGTGCGGCTGACGAACGCGCCCGTCACCGTGGCCGCGTCGTCGCTGCGTCCCCAGTAGGTCCCCCGCGCGGACACGCCCCAGCGTGCGCCTGCCCGGAAGGAGACGCTCGCGCGGGCCGCGATC
Source organism: uncultured Planctomycetales bacterium (assembly GCA_964588235.1). Taxonomy (GTDB): domain Bacteria; phylum Planctomycetota; class PLA2; order PLA2; family JAEUHO01; genus CAZPOZ01. Next base: position 39,729 of record CAZPOZ010000001.1, on the reverse strand, counting down.
GCGGGCGGCGGCTCGAGGCTCGCCCAGTCGATGGCGCCAGCCGGCGGAGGCGCGACGCCCAGGAGGCCCTCGGGCGCGGAGGCCAGGGAGAGGCCCCCCGCCAGGGCCACGTCGAAGCGGCCCACGCGGCGGCGGCAGCGGTCCAGCGGCCAGCCGCACTCGTCACGCTCGGACCCGCAGCACCACTCCCAGACGTACTCGATGCGCTCACGCGCGACGACGGAGCCGCCGGGAGAGGGACCCAGGATCGCCGCGGCGGGCGGCGCGGGCGGAGCCGACGGGCGCTCCCCGGCCGCCGGGGGCGGGGCGGGCTCGGGAGCTGCGGCGGGCGGCGGGCTGGGGGCGGCCTCGGCCGGCGGCTCGGCGGCCTCCGGCACGCCCGCGGGAGGGTCCTCGGCGGGCGCACGCAGGCCATCGGCCCGGGCCGCGCCGAGCAGGACCGCGCACAGGGTCACCGCCGCGCTGGAGGCGCGCCATCGACGAATCGCAGGCTCTCGCATCGAGCGACACCTTCCGGAGCCAACAGAGGGGCTCGGCCTCCAGCCTGCGCCGCCAGCCCCCAGGGGGCGGGGGGCGCCTCCAAGCGCAGGCCGAGAGGGAAGTTCCCAGGACGGAAGTCCCATGTCAACCCTCGAGGGCGACCGCGGGACGCCGACCCCCGCCGACGCAGACGCCTCTCCCGCGCCCTCGGGGGAGGTCCCTGACCTCGCCCTCTGGAGGCTGGACGGAGGCACACCGGGCCGCTGGAGAGCTTGCCTGCCGGGCGCCCCCAGCCCAGCGCGCCGCCCGCGCCCGCGCGCCGCGGCTCAGGACACCCCCCGCCCTCAGGGGGCGAGCCGGCGGTAGCCGCGGTCGTGGTAGACGAGCGGCGCCCGGGCGTCGGACGCGGCGCCGGCCGCCACGACGTCGCCGACGAGCAGCACGTGCGTGCCGACCCCGTGGAGCTCGCGCACGCGGCAGTCGATCCAGGCGAGCGCATCCTCCAGCACGGGCGCCCCCGTCACGCGTGCGCCCGTGCGCGAGCCCTCGAAGCGGTCGGCGTCCTTCGGGAGGCCGAAGCCGGCGAAGCGCGCCGAGACCTGCTCCTGATCCGCGTGCAGCAGCGACACGGCGAACGAGCCCGCGGCGCGCGCCAGCGCCAGCGTCTCGCTCCCGCCGTGGAGCGAGACCAGGATCGTGGGCGGCTCCAGGCTCACCGAGAGGAAGGCGCTCACGGTCATCCCGGCGCGCCGGCCGCCGTGCGCCGCGGTCACCACCGTGACGCCGCTGGCGAAACGGCGCATGGCGGCGCGGAGGGCCTCGCCGACGGGCTCGGGTTGAGACGCGGTCATGGGCCCTCCGGTTCCGGGCGCGCGGACCGCGGCCGGTGGGCCGCGCGCGGGCATGGGAGAGTAGCCGCATGCGCCCGCCCTACCGCCCCATCGACCACACGGCCGACTTCGGCTTCGAGGTCGAGGGGCCCTCCTGGCCGGGCCTGCTCGCCGCCGCCACGGCGGCGCTCGGCGACGTGATCCTGGCCGAGGACGGCCGTCCGGCGGCCACCGAGCTGCCCGTGGAGGTCACGGGCGCCGACCGGGAGGACGTGCTGGTCGCCTGGCTCACGGCCGCGGCGCAGGCCTACGAGGACCGCGGGCTGGTCGCGCGGGGCGCCCGGGTGGCCTTCGCCGACGAGCGCGGGGCGCGGGGCGTGCTGCTCGCCCGCGCCACCGACCCGGGCGTCGAGCCCCCCGACCGGGTGGTGAAGGCGGTGACCTACCACGACCTGCGGGTGATCCCGGCGGAGGGGGGCCGCCCGTGGCGTGCGACGATCGTGCTCGACCTGTAGCGGCCCGGCCGCCGGAGAGCGCATGGACCTCGAACGGCTCGACGAGTACCGCTGGCGCATCCCCCGGCGGGGGCCGATGCGGGTCGAAGGCCTGGTCTTCGGCAGCGCCGACCTCGTGGAGCGCATGCAGGACGAGCGCGCGCTCGAGCAGGTGCGCAACGTGGCCTGCCTCCCGGGGCTGGTCGGGCCCTCGATCGGCATGCCCGACCTGCACTGGGGCTACGGCTTCCCGATCGGGGGGGTGGCCGCCTTCGACCCCGAGGAGGGCGTCATCAGCCCCGGGGGCGTGGGCTACGACATCAACTGCGGCGTGCGCCTGCTCTCCTGCGCCCTGCCGGCGGAGAGCGCGGCGGCGCGCCGCGCCGAGCTGGCCGACGCCCTCAACCGCGCGGTACCCAGCGGCACGGGCTCGGCGCGGGACGACCTCACCCTCCCGAAGGACGAGCTCGAGCAGGTGCTGCGCCGCGGCGCGGCCTGGGCCGTGGACCGCGGCTTGGGGCAGGCCGACGACCTGGAGCACACGGAGGAGGGCGGGGCGCTGGCCGGCGCGCGGCCCGAGCTGGTCTCGGAGGCGGCGCGCGCGCGGGGACGCAACCAGCTGGGCACGCTCGGCTCGGGCAACCACTTCCTCGAGGTGGACCGGGTGGCGGAGGTCTTCGACGGGCCGGCCGCCCAGGCGCTGGGCCTCTCGCCGGGCGGGACCTGCGTGCTGATCCACTGCGGCAGCCGGGGGCTGGGCCACCAGGTCTGCACCGACGTGCTGCCCGAGATGCGGCGCAGCGCGGCGGCCCACGGGCTCACGCTGCCCGACCCGCAGCTGGCCTGCGCGCCGTTCCGCTCCGAGGAGGGCCAGCGCTACTTCGGCGCCATGCGCGCCGCCGCCAACTTCGCCTTCGCCAACCGGCAGGTGATCGCCGCGGCCGTCCGGCGCGCGTTCCAAGGGGTCTTCGGCCCCGGCGCGCGCCTGCGGCAGGTCTACGACGTGTGCCACAACATCGCCAAGCTCGAGCGGCACGTCGTCGGCGGCCGCGAGCGCGAGGTGCTCGTGCACCGCAAGGGCGCCACGCGGGCGTTCCCGCCGGGGCACCCGCTCACGCCCTCCGCCTACCGCGAGGTCGGCCAGCCGGTGCTGGTGCCTGGCGACATGGGCCGCTACTCGTTCGTGCTCGTGGGCGCGCCGGGCGCCTACGAGCAGACCTTCGGCTCCTGCTGCCACGGGGCCGGTCGGCTCCAGAGCCGCACGAAGGCGCAGGCGTCGATGCGTGGCCGCCACGTGGCCGCCGAGCTCGAGGCGCGCGGCATCGCCGTGCGCGCCGCCAGCCGCCGCACGGTGGACGAGGAGCACCCAGGCGCCTACAAGGACGTGGCCGACGTGGTCGAGGTGGTGACGGGGGCCGGCCTGGCCCGGCTGGTGGCGCGGCTGGAGCCCTTCGCCGTCGTCAAGGGCTGACCTCGCCCGCACGTCTCCGGTGGGGCGTAGGGTGCGGCCCCATCCAGGACCCCACCGATGCGCCCTCACCCCGCCACGCTCCAGGCGCCGCCGCAGCCCGCGCCGCCCGCTCCCCCACCCCTGGCCGCGCGCGACGCGCTCCTGTCCGGCCTGCGCCGCAACCGCGTCGGCGTCCCGCCCCACGCGCTCGTGGACCTCGCGCTCGCGGCGGCGCAGGGCGCGCACCACGGGGTCGCCCAGGCGGCCCTCGCCGCCCTGGAGGCTCGCCTCGCCCAGATCGGCGGGGAGGACCTGCGCGTGGCCGACCGGGTCGCGTGGGCCCCCGGCGCCTGGGTCGTCCGCACGCGCCGCGGCCGGGGTGCGCCGCGCCCCTGGTCGGTCCTGGTGACGGGGCTCGACCCGCTCGAGCTCTCGTGCGACTGCGACGACTACCTCAAGAGCTCGCTGGGCGCGTGCAAGCACGGGCTGGTCGTGGCGGCCTCGCTCCTGCGCGACACGGCCCGAAGGCCCGGGTCGCGCGCGGCCCGCGCCCGTGATGCCCTCCCGCGGCTCGCGTGGGACCCGCGCCGCGCGATCGAAGGGCCGGGCCTCTGGCTCGAGGGGCTGCGCCACCGTCCGGCCGGCGACACCGACCCGCTCGGCGCGCGCCTGCGGCGCCAGGCGGCTCCCCGCGGCGGGTGGTGGACCCCCGTCGCGGACGCCCCGGGCTCCTTCGCCCCGGCGCAGGGCGTGCTCGCCGACGAGGGGGCGCGGGGGCGGCTCATCGACGCGCTCCACGGGGTCGTCGCCGGCGTGCTGCGCGCCCCTGCCGCCCGGCGCTGCCTGCTGCTCGACCCGGCGCTCGTGGCGCTGCTGCGGGCCGAAGGCGAGCGCGCGAGCCTGCGGAGGTCGGCCGAGCGGGCCCGCCCCGCCGCGGAACGCGCGCTGCGCGGCCTCCGGCAGCGGCTCTACGCCTACCAGCGCGAGGGCGTGCGGCGTTTCCTCGGGCAGGGCCGGTTGCTGCTGGCCGACGACATGGGCCTGGGCAAGACGGCGCAGGCCATCGCCGCCTGCCACGCGCTCCTGCGCTCGGGGGAGGCGCGGCGCGCGCTCGTCGTGGTGCCGGCCTCGCTGCGGGCCCAGTGGGCGCAGGAGTGGGCCCACTTCACCGACGTGCCGCTCGGCGCGGTGGAGGGCGACGCCGACGCGCGGGCCGCCACGTACCGCGCCCGGCGTCCCGGGGTGCTGCTCACGCACTACGAGCAGCTGCTGCGTGACGAGCCCGCCGCCGTGGCCTTCGCACCCGACCTGCTCGTGCTGGACGAGGCGCAGCGGATCAAGAACTGGGCCACGCGCACGGCCGGCTGCGTCAAGCGCGTCCCCGCGCGCTGGCGGCTCGTGCTGACCGGCACGCCCTTCGAGAACCGGCTCGACGAGCTGGCCTCGTTGCTCGACCTCGTGGACGACCGGGCCCTGCACCCGCTGTGGCGGCTCGAGGCCTGGAACCTCGACGACCCGACCACGGTGGAGCAGGGGCGGGTCCGCGGGCTGCGTACGCTGCGCGAGCGCATCGCGGGCGCCGTGCTGCGCCGCTCCCGGGCCGAGGTGCTGGGGCAGCTGCCGCCGCGCACCGACACGCGCATCCCGATCGAGCTCACCGAGGCGCAGCGCGAGGCGCACGAGGAGCTGACGGCCCCGATCGCGCGGCTGGCGGCCACGGCCGGACGGCGGCCGCTGACGCGCGAGGAGTTCCTGCGCCTGATGTCGCTGCTGACGACGCAACGGATCATCGCCAACGGCCTGGCACAGTTGGAGTTCGAGCGCCGCTGGCCGGCCCTCGAGCGCCTGGGCCGACCCGACGAGTCCACGCTCGAGGGGCTCTCGAGCCCCAAGCTCCTGGAGCTGCGCCCGCTCGTGCGCGCCATCGTGGTCGAGCAGGGTCGCAAGATGGTCGTCTTCAGCCAGTGGCGCCGCATGCTGCAGCTGGCGGCCTGGGCCGTGGGCGACGTCCTGGGCGATGCGGGGCTCCGGGCGGTCTCGTTCACCGGCGCGGAGTCGCTGGCGCGTCGCAGCCGGAGCGTGGTGGAGTTCCACGACGACCCGCGCGTGCGCCTGCTCTTCGCCACCGACGCGGGCGGGGTGGGACTCAACCTGCAGCGGGCCGCCACGTGCGCGGTCCACCTGGAGCTGCCGTGGAACCCGGCCGTGCTCGAGCAGCGCACGGCGCGCATCCACCGGCTGGGGCAGTCGCGGCCGGTGGACGTCTACGCCCTGGTGGCGCAGGACTGCATCGAGTCGCGCATCGCCGAGGTCGTGGGCGCCAAGCGGGCGGTCTTCGACGGGCTGTTCGAGGGCACGAGCGACGAGGTGGTCTTCGAGCGCTCGGGCCGGTTCGCGGCGCGGCTGGCGCGTCTGGCGGGGGAACCCCCGAAGCCCGGGAGCGAGGACGACCCCGTGGAGCCGCCCGAGGCGCGTGCGGCGGCCGCCGCACGGGAGGAGGCGCTGGTGGAGGCGACCGCGGACGACGCGGGCCCGGCGCGCGGCCCGGAGGGGAGCCCGACGGCGGCCGCCCCCGGTTCTCCGACCGCGGAGGGGGGGCGGGGGGCACCTTCCGTGCCCGGTCTCGCGGTGCGTCGCGCGGCCGACGGCCGCCTCGAGATCAGCGCTCCCCCGGCCGAGGCGGAGCGCCTGCTGACGCTGTTGGAGGGGTTGGTCGGCGGGCTGCGGGCGCTGCTCCCCGACGGCGGATCGCCGCGCTGACGCTGCGGTGCCCAGCGCCGGACGCTCCGCGGAGCGCCCTGGTAGGCTGCCGTCCGTGGGCCCGTTCATCGCCCTCACCGACAAGGCCTGGTTCGACACCCTGTCGTCGCGCGCGGGGAGCAGGCGCGCGGGGCCGGCCGAGCGCGAGGGCGGACGCCTGGACGAGGTGAACTTCTGGTCGCCCCGGGCCACGAAGCCGCTCAAGTCGATGCCGCCGGGGACGCCCGTGTTCCTGCGGCTCAAGGCCCCCTGGAACGCCATCGCCGGCTACGGGTTCTTCGCGCACCACACGGTCCTGACCCTCGACCAGGCCTGGCGGGAGTTCGGCGTCTGCAACGGCGACGAGCACGAGGCCTCCTTCCTCGCGAGGTTGGGGCGCTTCCGCGGCCTGGACCTGCTCGATCCCCGCACGCCGCAGGCCCCCCTCGGCTGCACGGTGTTGCGGGACGCGCACTTCTGGCCCGCAGAGGCGTGGCTCCCGTGGGGCCGCGCGCAGGGCTGGGCGGCGAACATCGTGCGGGGCGCGGAGGAGACCGACCCCGGCCGCGCGGCGCTGCTCCTGGCGCGCATCCGGGCCGACGCCGAGGGCGAGGCCGTGGCCGAGGAGCTGGGCGGCGCCTACCGCCTCGTCGAAGGCGACGAACGGCTCCGCCGAGCAGCCTCCGTGGCCGAGCGCGAGGGTCAGGGAGCCTTCCGGGTCCGCCTGCTCGACGCGTACGGCCGAGCCTGCGCCGTGACGGGCGAGCACACGGAGCCCGTGCTCGACGCGGCGCACATCCAGCCCTACCTGGGGCCGCGCAGCAACCACATCCAGAACGGCATCCTGCTGACCAAGGAGTTCCACGCGCTCTTCGACCTGGGCCTGGTGACCGTCACGCCCGACTACGTCGTGCGCGTGTCCTCGGCCCTGGCCGACCGCTGGGGCAACGGCCGGCGCTACCGCGAGTACCACGGCCGGCCGCTGGCGCAGCTCCCCAAGCGCCCCGCCGAACGGCCCAGCGCCGAGGCGCTCGCGTGGCACAACCGGCGCTTCACGGCCTGAGCGCCGCGCGGGATCGCGCGGGCTGAAGCGGCCGTTGCCGGGTGCCGGACGATCACCGGCCCAGGAAGACGGTCACGCCGGGCGACGTCGGCCCGGCCGCCAGGACGTCGAGCCGGCCGTCCCCATCTACGTCGCCCACCGCCACGCGCTCGGCCGCCCCGTCCCCGAGCGTGCCGTCCAGGTAGAGCAGGTTCACGGGGAATCCGACGGCGCCCCCCGCCACGACCACGGCGGCACTGCCCGCGGCCTGGACCACGTCGAGCTGGCCGTCGCCGTCGAAGTCGCCGTACGCCAGCCTGTTCGGGCCCTCGCCCACGTTGCCGTCCGTCGTGCGCTGCGTGGGGAAGCCCCCTGCGCCATCGCCTTCCAGGAGCAGCAGGTCGCCGCCCGGGCCCGAGAGACAGACCAGGTCGAGGGGACCGTCGCCGCCGGGGCCGTGCAGGTCGATCGCCAGCAGGTCGCTCGGACGAAGCCCGGGGCCCTGGCGCACGATCGCAGCGCCCGGCGCGTCGAGCTGCACGTCGAGGCTCAGGCCCGAGGGCCGGCCGCGCAGCAGGGTCACGAGCCCGTCGGGGCCCGAGGACAGGTGCCCGGCCACCAGGTCGAAGAGGCCGTCCCGATCGACGTCCGCGGCGACCAGGCTGAGCCCGTCCCCCGCCGACGGCAGGACGCCGTAGGAGCGGTAGCCGCCCCACGCGCGGGGCCCGCCGCTGCGGTTGCGCGCCGACTCGACCGTGCAGCCGGCGCCCAGCGCCACCAGGTCGGGGTAGCCGTCCCGATCCACGTCGGGCGCGACCAGGCGCACGGGGCGGTCGGCCCAGCCCCCGAGCACGACCGGCGCCGCGAAGCCTCCGACGCCGTCGCCGTAGAGCACGGTCACCGCGTCCGCGTCGCCCGAGGCGGCGGCCAGGTCCACGGCGCCGTCGCGGTCGAAGTCGGCCGCGATGAGGTGCTCCGCCGAGAGGCCCGCGGCGACGAAGGTCGCCGTGCCCAGCCGACGCCCGGCCGCGCCGGCCGCCCGGGGCCCTGGAACCGTCGCCAGGCCGTCCGTCTCGTCCAAGATGCTTCCCGGGCCAGCGACCGAGCGCAGGACCGCGATCTCCGGAGCGTTGGCCAGCGGCACGAGCACGTCGGCCAGCCCGTCACGGTCCACGTCCGCGAGCAGCAGGCCCGAGGGCACGTCGCCGGCCCGCAGCGGATGGCGCGTGCCGCCGTCGAACGACCCCGTGGAGCGCGGCGCCGCCAGCCGCGCGCGCAGCCAGGGCAGGACGAGGGTCGCCAGCGCCCCGCCGGCCGGCGGGGCGTCGTCCACGCTGCAGTGGGTGTCGGTGCCGCTGACGCGCCCGGAGAGCCCGGCCGTCGAGCCGTCGGGCCGGACGTTCCAGCGCAGGTCCAGGGGCGCCAGGCCGCCGGCGCAGAGGGGCGCCGCCGCCCCGAGACGGACCTCCCGGCAGTGCGTCACGTTCCAGGGGATCACGTCGCCCCGGTCGAAGCGGTCGTGCGAGGCGTCGTTCACGGGCGCGCCCTCCGCTGGCGCCACGTCGCCGCTCCGCAGGGTCGTCGGGCCCGGCTGGGCCACCGTGCGCCGCGCCGTGAGGGCCGCGAGCGTCTCCCCGTCGTCGTCGTGCAGTGCAGGGCCCATCCCCGTGGCGTTGCCGTCCAGCAGCACGAGGTGGTCCACGCGCGTGGTGGGCACGCGCGAGATCGCGTGGACCAGACGCGGGCAACCGTGGCTGTGGCCGACGGCGAGAACGCGCACGCCGGGCCACTCCCGGCCCAGGAACTCGAGGTCGGCGATCAGCCCGCGCAGCCCCGGGCTCTGGTCTTCGCCGTCGCCCGACCCGTCGCGGTACGGGAGCGCGAGGTGGCGCTGCCCGACGAGCGCTCCCTCCTGCAGGCCGGCGAGCAGGTACGGCCCCGCGCCGCCCTCGTCGTCCAGGTAGGACGGATGCGAGACGAGGGCCTCCACGGTGTGCCCGCTGACGAGCAGCAGCACCGCGTCCGGGCGCGCGTACGAGCCGGGCAGGTGCCCGAGTCCCGTCCGGCCGCCCGGCCCCGGGTCGCCGCCTCCGTCGCCCGAGCCGCCCCCGCCTCCGCAGGCGGAGAGGAGCGCCGTCAAGGCCGCTGCGAGAGCGCGGACGGCGGGACGCCCCCGACGCGGGGGCAGGTTCACGGACGGGCAGCATGCCATCGGGGTTCTCCGGGAGCGGGGGGGGCGGGTAGAGCGGGGGGCGATCCGGGCGGGGCGGTCGAAGGCGCTGGACGCGCGTCGGGGTGGGAGGTCCGCGGCGCCGGATCCGGCACCCACCAGGAGAGTAGGGCGCGGAGCCGGCTTCCTTTCAGGGGGTGCGGGCGGACGGCGGGGGCGGGCGCCGTGTACGCTCAGGGCCACCCCGCGGGGCCGCCCTGGGAGGGTCCGGGCGATGCGAGAGAGCGACGCCGACCTGGTCAGCGGCCTGCCCCAGCCCCTGGCCCGGGCGTGGTCGGCCGTGCTGGGGGCGGGCGACGCGGCCGCCTCGCTCACCGCGCTGGACGCCTTCGAGCGCGAGCTGGCCACGCTGTTCGGGCTCGTCCGTGCCGCCGCCGCGACGGCGGGCGAGGCCGCGCTGGCCGCGTGGGCGCAGGCGTCGCTCGACGGCCTGACCCCGCCCGCCGACCCCGCGGAGCCTGCCGAGGAGCGCCGTCGCCGGCTGCGAGCGGTCGCCGCGGGCCTGCTCGAGGCGTCCGCTCCGCGGCTGGTCGCCCTGGCAGGGCCCTGGGCCGTCCGCCTGGCCGGCCCCTCCGCCGCCCTCGGCTCCGCCCCGGAGGCGGGGCAGCCGTTCCAGCTCGCGTGGGCCACGCCCACCCGCGTGGTCGGGGTCGGCGCTCTCGGCGTCTACGACCCGGAGCAGGACGAGGTCCGCTGGGGCGGGCCCGGCCCCGACGCGCCGCCACGCCCCGCCGCCGCGGACGACGCACACGCACCCGGCCCCGCCGTCCTGCGCGGGACGGCGGGGCCGGGGGAGCGCTTCGCCTCCTTCCGCCTGCTGCGCGCGGTGAAGGCCGGAGGGCAGGGCGTGCTGTACGAGGCCGAGCAGGACCAGCCACGCCGGATCGTGGCGCTCAAGGTGCTCCACGCCCACCTGATGGCGGACGAGACCGCCGTGCGCCGCATGCGCGCGGAAGCGCAGACCTTGGCAGGGATCGACCATCGCCACGTCGTCCAGGTGTTCGACGCGGGCGTGTGGCAGGGGCAGCCCTGGCTGGCCATGCGCTTCGTCCGCGGACCGTCCCTCAACGACGTGCTCGACGCGCTCTCGGCGCGACCCGCGGAGCGCACGAGCGAGGCGGCCTGGCTCGAGGCCGTGCTGCGACGGCCCCCGTCGACGGCGCGCTCCGAGCGCGGTTCGCACTGGCGCCGGGTGGCGGAGATGGGACGCGACGTCGCGCGGGCGCTCCACGCGTGCCACCGCGCCCACCTCGTCCACCGCGACGTGAAGCCGGCCAACCTGCTGTTCGACCCCGACGGCAGCGTCGTGCTCACCGACTTCGGGCTGGCCCGCTCCGCGACGTCGCCCACACTGACCGAGTCGAACCAGCTGGTGGGGACCCCGCAGTACGTGGCCCCCGAGACGCTGCGGCCCAGCGGGACGCGGGACGTGGAGCCCCGCACCGACGTCTACGGGCTGGGCGCGACGCTCTACGAGGCACTGGCCCTGCGGCGGCCCTTCGCCGACGCCGAGGGCGACCCGGTCGCGCTCTTCCGGGCCATCCTGACGCAGGCGCCCCGCCGGCTGGGCGAGGTGGCGCCGGCCGTCCCGCGCGACCTGGACACGATCGTGATGAAGTGCCTCGAGAAGGAGCCGGCGGGACGCTACGGGTCGGCGGCCGAGCTCGCCGACGACCTGGACCGCCTGCTCCGGCACGAGCCCATCCGCGCGCGGCCTCCGGGTTGGGGCCGGCGCGCGCTCCACGGGGTCCGGCGGCACCCGGCCGTCGGCGTCGTCGTGGGGACGCTCCTGCTGCTGGCGGCCGTCCTGCTGGTCCAGGGCCTGCGCCAGCGCCGGCTGGCGCGCGAGTCCCGGCTCCAGGGCGAGGCCGAGGCCGTGGCACGGGAGCGGGAGCGGCGGCTCGAGGGCGTGCGCTCCACGCTGCACGGCATGAGCCACGTCCAGAGCGCTTCGCCGATCCCGTACCTGGACGGCCTGTTCGAGCTCATCCGGCACGCGGACGCCGACACGGTGGCCGTGATCGCGAGGGCCCTGGACGCCGTCACCACCGCCCAGCGCCAGGTGAACGAGGGGCTCCCCGACGGAGGCGACGCGGCGACACGCACCCGGCGGGCCCACGAGGCCCAGGCCCGGACGATCCCCGGCACGAGCTACCGCGTCGCGCTCACCTGCGCGGAGGTGCTGGGGCGCATCGGCATCGTCCCCGGCGCGGTCGAGGCCCTCGAGCGCCACCTGGGCTCGGCGCGCGCTCCGGAGGCGTTGCGGGAGGCCGGCGTGGCGCTCGCCCGCCTCTCGCGGCAGCCGGGGGGCGAGCGGGCGCTCGAGGCCCTGGAGCGCGCGGCTCAGCTGCCGCACGTCGGCATCGACCCCGCCTGGGGTCGCACGGTGCGGGCGCACCTGACGCACCCGCTCAGCGGCCTCGCGCCGGCGATCCCGGACGCGCTGCTCCCGCCGCCCCCGCGCCGGCCCCACGGCACGCTGCGCGACGAGCGCCCGGGCGCCGAGCTGCTCGTGCCGGTGATCGTCGAGTCGTGGATGGGCCTGGGGATGCCCCAGGACAACCGCTTCGGCCGCTCGGACGACGCCTCCCTGGCGCGGCGCCTGACGCTGGAGGGGGCCCCGCGGGCCGACGCGTGGCGCGACCTCGGCCAGGTCCTGGCGCGGCAGGGAGATCTGGTGGACGCCTGCTCGGCCCTCACCCACGCCGTGGAGCTCGCGCCCGACGAGCCGGACGCCTGGCACGAGCGGGCGGCCTGCCGCCGCCTGCTCGGCGAGTTCGCCGGCGCGCTCCGGGATCTCGCGGTCGCGCGCCGGCTCGCGCCGCAGGAGGCCTGGCCGGCGATCCTCGAAGGGCTGGTCTGGAGCGACGCCGGCGAGCCCGCGCACGGGCTCGAGCTGCTGGACCGGGCCGTGGAGCGGCACCCGGAGCGGGCCCTGGCCCACTCGTACCGCTCGATGGCGCTGATCATGCTGGGCGACGGCGCGGGCGCCGAGCGCAGCGCGCTGAGGGCCACCGAGCTCGAGGCGCGCTCGGCCGAGCACTGGAACTGCGTGGCCTGCGCGCGCCTGCTGCAGGGCGACCTCGCGGGCGCGCTCGCCGCCGCCCGCGAGTCCGTCGCCAACGGGCCGGGCTACACGCTGGGACGGACGACCCTGGGGGCCCTCCAGCACCTGGTCGGGGAGTCGGCGGCCGCCGAGGCCTCGCTCAGGGCCGCCCTGGCCTCGGGCGCGGCGCTGCCGTTCGCCTGGAACGACCTGGGCGTGGTCCTGCTCGCTCGGGGAGACGCCGCCGGGGCGCGGGCCCACTTCGCGGCCGCGCTCCAGATCTGCCCGCGGCTCCCGTCGCCGTGGCTCGGCTACGCGCGGGCCTCGGCGGCGCTGGGCGACGCCGAGGCAGAGCGGGACGCGGCCGCGATCCACGCGCGCCTCTCGGCAGGACCGGGGCAGACCCCGCGGGGCGGGCCGCGCTGAGGCGCGAAGACTCACCGCAAGGCCTCGGTCCTCAGGGCAGGTGCTCGGCCAGGTGGCGCCACTCCTCGGGCAGGTCGTCGGGCGTGGCGACGGTCTCGCCGAGCACGTCGGTGAAGCTCGTGACGAAGGCCCGGGTCGCGCGCAGCTTGAGCACAGGCGTGATGCCGGGCACGGACGGCTCCCGCGGCGCGGCGGCCTCGGCGCGCATGAGCCGCTCCACGGCAGCCGCGTAGGCCGGATGCGTCGCTCGCAGGCGCTCCAGCGCGCGCGCGACCATCTCCCGTGCCCAGTCACGGTCGAACGCGCGCCCGAGCTCGTCGGGGGCCGCCGTGCGGTCGTCGCCCTCGAGGAGCTCCTCGAGCGAGACCGGGTCGGCGCCCGGGGGCGGGCGGCGGCGGGCCGCCAGGGCGTGGTCGGCCTCCCGCCCGATCCAGCGCCGGAGCAGGGTCTGGAGCAGGGCTCGGAAGCGGCGGGTGGCTCCCGGGGCGGCCGCGGCGAGCCAGCCCTTCTCGAGGCAGGCTGCCAGGAACGCCTGCACGGCGTCCTCGGCCTCGAAGGCCCGCTGCGCGGCGGCAGGGAGCCGGCGCCGCAGCGCCTCGGCGTAGCGCACCATCGGCGCCCGGTACACGTCGAGGAAGGCCCTCCAGCGCTCGCGGCGCGCCCGGTCGTCCTGCTCGGCCGCACGGGGGACGAGGCTCCAACGCGTGGCGATCTCGCGCAGGCGGGCGCCGGAGGGGGGGCGGAGGAGGCCCACGCGCCCACGGTAGCCGCAGGGCGTGCTCGCGCAGCGCCGGGCACCGGACGTCCCCCCGTCAGGCGGAGCGCAGCCTCAACGCGTTGGCGATCACGGAGAGCGAGCTGAGCGTCATGGCCACCGCGGCGACCATCGGGCTCAGCACCCAGCCGAGCGTGGGATGAAGAGCGCCGGCCGCGAGCGGCACCGCCAGCATGTTGTAGCCGAACGCGAGCACGAGATTCTGCCGCAGGTTCGCCACGGTCGCTCGGCTCAGGGTCACGGCGCGGGCGATCCCGCGCAGGTCGCCGGCGACGAGCGTGACCGCTCCCGCCTCCAGGGCCACGTCGGTGCCCGTACCCATCGCGATACCCACGTCCGCCTGGGCCAGCGCGGGCGCGTCGTTGATCCCGTCGCCGGCCATGGCGACCACGCGCCCCTCCCCCTGGAGCCGCCGCACGAGGTCGGCCTTGCCTTCGGGCGTCACGCCGGCGTGCACCTCCGACAGCCCCAGCTCTCGCCCGACGGCGCGAGCCGTGCGCTCGCCGTCCCCCGTCAGCATCACCACGCGGAGCCCCAGACGCGTCAGCTCGGAGAGGGCCTGCGGCGTCCCGGGCTTGAGCGGGTCGCGCACGGCAAGGAGGCCAGCGGCACGACCATCCAGGGCGGCCAGCACCACGCTGGCGCCGGTCTCGCGCAGCCCGTCGGCCCGCGCACGCAACGGATCCACGTCGACGCCGACGCGGGCGAGGTACGCCTCGCTCCCGACGTGGACGCGTCGCCCGTCCACGAGCCCCTCCACGCCCAGCCCGGAGACGGACAGGAACTCCGTGACGCGGCTCCGAGCGAGGCTGCGCTCCTCCGCCGCCGATACGATCGCGTGCGCCAACGGGTGCTCGCTTGCCCGCTCCACGGCCGTGACGAGCCGCAGCAGCTCGTCGTTGCCGCCATCGACGGACCAGACCACCGCGAGCGTGGGCTTGCCCACCGTCAGGGTGCCGGTCTTGTCCACGACGACGGTGTCCACGTCCCGCAGGCGTTCGAGCGCGGCCGCGTCCCGGAACAGCACCCCGGAGCCAGCGCCGCGCCCCATGGCGACGATGATCGACATCGGCGTGGCCAGCCCGAGCGCGCAGGGACAGGCGATGATCAGCACCGAGAGGGCGGCCGCGAGCGCGTGCGCGCCGCGCGGCTCCGGGCCCCAGAGCAGCCAGGCGACGTAGGCGAGCAGCGCCACGACGAGGACTGCGGGCACGAACCAGGCCGCGATCCGGTCGGCCAGCCGCTGCGTGGGCGCCTTGCTCCGTTGGGCCTCGGCCACGCGCGCAGCGATGCGCGCGAGCACGGTACGCGCTCCCACCGCGGTGGCGCGGATCACCAGGCTGCCCCACCCGTTGAGCGTGCCGGCGGCCACGCCGTCCCCCGCGTCCTTGGACTTCGGCAACGGCTCCCCCGTGAGCATCGACTCGTCCACCGCGCTGCGGCCCTGCTCCACACGGCCATCCACCGGCAGGCGCTCCCCCGGCCGCACCCGGAGCAGCTCGCCCACGGCGACCTCGGCGAGCGGCACGTCGGACTCACGTCCCTCCGCGTCGATCCTGCGGGCGGTCTGCGGGGCGAGGCTCAGGAGCGAGCGGAGCGCGTCGCCCGTCTTGCGGCGCGCGATGCCCTCGAGCACCTGGCCCAGCTGCACCAGCACGACGATCACGGCCGCCGCTTCGAAGTAGACGGCCGGCACGCCGTGGCCGTCCCGGTAGGCCTCGGGCACGAGGGTGGGGCTGATCGTGACGACGACGCTGTAGAGGTAGGCGACGAGCACGCCCAGCCCGATCAACGTGAACATGTTCAGGCTGCGGTGCACGATCGAGTACCAGCCGCGCCTGAGGAACGGGGCTCCCCCCCAGAGCACGACCGGCGTGGCCAGGAGGAGCTCGATCCACAGGCGCTGCGTGCCCCGCAGCAGGCCCGGAGCGCCGAGCAGGTGGCCGCCCATCGCCAGCACGAGGAGCGGCAGCGACAGCGCGGCGGACACGGCGAAGCGGCGCCGAAGCCGGCGCGACTCGTCGGCCTCCGCCCCCGCCCCCGTCGCGGTCGGATGGGCGGGCTCGAGCGCCATCCCGCACTTCGGGCAGTCTCCCGGCCGGTCCTCCACCACCTCGGGGTGCATGGGGCAGGTCCAGCGGACCGCCTGCGCCAAGCCCGCAGCGGGAGGCTCCCCGCGGCTTGCCTCCGCCGCGCCGGCGCCGGGGCCGGGGGGAGCCGGGGGCGGCGCCGCGTGCGGGCCGTGGCAACCGTGCTCGGGGTCGTTGTGGGGGGCGTGGGCGTGGGCGTGCGGCATGCGGGCCTCCTGGTTCAGCGTCACCCCTGCTGACGCCCGACGGGCCGCAGGCCTTACACGGCGCTGGCCCGGCCCTCGGCGCAGTGGCAGTCCAGGCACTTGTGCCGCGTGCAGCTGCCGCAGACCGCCTCGAGCCGGCTGCGCAGCGCCTTGCGGGCGCGATGGAGACGAACGGCCGCGTTGCCCGGGGTGATGCCCAGGGCCCCGGCCACCTCGGAGGGCGACGCGCCCTCGAGGTCCACCCTCCGGAGCAGCTCGCGCTGCCCCGGCTCCAACCCCCCGAGGAGCCGGTCCACGCAACGGCAGACGGCGCTGCGCAGGGCCGCCTCGTCCCGGGCGAGGGCGTCGGCTGCACGCCGGCCCGCTTCCGCCAGGGCGCGGGCGCCACGCGCCGCCCCGCGACGGTCGTCGATCCACGCGCGCCTGAGGATGCGGAAGAACCAGGCCACCACGCTGCGCCCCTGCCGCAGCGTGTCCAGGCTGCCCAGGGCCTTCAGGTAGGCCGTCTGCAGCACGTCCTCCGCCCGCACCCGGTCGGCGCCGTGCCTGCGCAGGAACGCCAGCATGCGCTCCCGCTCGGCCAGGACGGTGCCGAGGTCGGCGGGGACGCTGCTCGCCCGCGTCATGCGGCTACCTCCCACCGTGACCCGCGTGCCCCGGACCCCGTGGAGCGGGCGCGCGCGGCGCGGGGGCGCGACCGTCGGGGAGGGGCTCGCCCGCGTTCGGATCCACGCCGTCGCGACGCAGCTGCGCCTCGTCGGCCGGACCCGCGACCTCGTCGGGGGGTCCTGCGTACCAGCCCGGATCGGCAAGGGAGGCCAGCCCCTCCCGCACCTTCAGGACCGTGAACATGCCGCCCATGGCGATCGTGCCGAACGGGCCGTCGCCGCCCAGCATGGGGATGCTGTTGGGCGGGATCAGCCCGGCCATGGGGTCCTCGGGCGGCGCGGGAGGCACGGGAGGGAGGGATGCGTCCACGAGCGTGGCCACCGCCTCGTCGAACTCGGACGGATCGAGCCCCACGAGGTTGGGCAGACCATGGCCCATCTGGTTCATCGTGTGGTGGGTCATGTGGCAGTGCACCGCCCAGTCGCCCGGGTTGGTCGCCACGAACTCGATCGTGCGCGTGCTCCCCGTGGGCACGAGCACGGTCGTCTCGGGCCATTGACCAGCCTCGGGGATGGGCCCCCCGTCGGTCTCGATCACCTTGAACGACGTCCCGTGCACGTGGATGGGATGATGGTCCATCCCGCTCAGGTTCCCGATGCGGATCCGGATCCGGTCGCCGGTCCGGGCCACGAGCGGCTCCGTGCCCGGGAACGCCCGGGCATTGAAGGTGAGCACGTTGAAGTCCGTCATCTCGTTGACGTCGGGGCGTCGGAGGCCCGGCGCGACGCTCCACTCGCTCAGCAGCAGCACGAAGTCGCGGTCGGGCAGCGGCCCCCGAGGCTTCCGCGGGTGGATCACGAGCATGCCCATGAGCCCGAGCGCCATCTGAACCATCTCGTCGTGGTGGGAGTGGTACATGAACGTGCCGTGCTGGCGCAGCGTGAACTCGTAGCGGAAGGTCTCCCCCGGCTCGATCGGGCGTTGCGAGAGCCCCCCCACGCCGTCCATCCCGCTCGGCACGTGAAGCCCGTGCCAGTGCACGGTCGTCGGCGCGGGCAGCCTGTTCGTGACGTAGATGCGGACGGTATCGCCCTCCACGGCCTCGATCGTGGGCCCGTGCACGCGCCCGTTGTAGCCCCACAGCCGCGCGGCGAGGCCGGGTGCGAACTCGTGGAGCACCTCCTCCGCGACGAGGTGGAAGATCTTCACCCCGTCCACCAGGCGGTAGGGCAACGTCGCGCCGTTGGGTGTGACGACCGGCCGGTAGCTCGGGGCCGCGTCCACGGCCGGCTCGTCCGCCGGCAGGTCGGGAACGACCAGGCCCAGCAGGGCCGACGTGGACAGGAGCAGGACGACGGTCGCTTGGCGGGTTCGCATCTCAGTGTCCCTCGGGTGGCTCGGGGCCGTCCGCCGGGTCGGGCAGGTCGAGCTCCTCGATCCGCTGCGCATTCAGGCTCCCGGCGAGGAGCTCGTCCAGGTCCAACCTCGCGAGCAGCAGCTCGCGTTGCGTCTCCACGTGCTCGCGCTGCGCGTCGATCTGCAGCCGCTTGGCCCGCAGGACGTCGAAGGCCCCGATCTGCATGGCGTTGTAGAGCTGCAGGACCTCCCGGACGAGTCGTTCGCGCAGAGGGAGGTGTTCCTCCCGGAGGTAGCGCTCGCGCTCGGCGAGCGCGGCCACACGTCGGCTCAGCCTGCGCGCAGCGGAGCGGACGGCGATCCCCGTCGTCTCGACCTGCGCCGCCAGGCGTCGCAGGCCGGCGTGCGCGGCCAACCGTCGCGCCTGGCCGTGGTCGAACAGCGGCAGGGCCACGGCGAGGGAGGGCCCGAGACCCCAGGCGCCGTCCGGCTCCCGCTTCCCGACGACCCCCAGGTCCAGCTCCGGCAGCAGCCCCTCGCGGCGCGCGAGGCCGGCCCGGATCGCGGCCGACTGGAGGCGTGCCCGACCCTCGAGCAGGTCCAGGCTCGCCGCCACCGCCAGGTCTTCGACGGCGGGTTCACCCGGACCCGCCCTCGGGGCGGGGTCCGCCGCCGAGAGGACGAGGCCCCTGGGCTCCGCCTGCACGCCGAGGAGCACGACCAGCGACTCCCGCGTCTCGGCGGCGTGCAGGCGCGCGGCGTCCACGTCGAGCCGCGCCCGTCCCGCCTCGGCCTCCTCCAGGCTGCGCGCGACGTCCCGCGCGTTGCCCGCCTCGTGGAGCCTGCGCATCAGCTCCCGCGAGGCCTCGGCGCGCTCGAGGGACGACTCGTGGAGGGCAACGACGGCGTCGGCCGCCCGCACGCGCGCGAAGGACCGTCGCACGTCGAACACCAGGCGCACGAGCTCGCGCGTGACGGCGCACTGCTCGGCGAAGAGCTCGGACCGCGCGACGCGCCGGCGCAGCGGGACGAAGAACAGCTCGACGAAGGACTGGGCCAGCCCGAGCTCGACCTCCGCTCCCGCGCCGAACGCCTTGGCCTCGACCGAGAAGATCGGGTTGCGCAGCAACCCTGCCTGCACGAGGTCGGCGCAGGCGATGCCCAGGCGCTCGTACGCCGCACGCACCTCCGGGTTGTGGAGCAGGGCCAGCCGGACGGCGTCTTCCACCGCGAGGGGCCCGGCCACCCCGTCCCCCGGGGCGAGGACGAGCGCCGGGACCACCTGGGCACGCCGTTCCAGGTCGCTCCTGACCGAGTCGCGGACGCCGGGTCCGGCCCTCCCCCGGGCACACCCGGGCCCCACCGTCACGACCACCGCCAGCGCGATCAGCCTCCTGCCCATGGCAGCTCCTCGTGAGCGCGGCGCGACGCCCGCCGTTGCGGCTCGATCAGCGGGCCGCCCCCGGAGCCCCTCCGGGGCGCGGGGCCGGGGGCGCCTGGCGCGCCACGATCTCGCGGGCAGCCGTCAGGTACCGGGTGGGGTCCTTGCGCACGTCTTCGACCGCTCGGGGCGAGGACAGGTGGACCAGCTCGGTGCCGATCACGCAGAAGGCGTTCGTGGCCACGGGCGCCCCGTTGACCGGGCAGGTGCGGTTGCGCAACTCGGTGAGCCGAGAGTCCAGCGCCTTGGCCAAGACGATCTGGCTGTCCTGCTGCGCCTGCGCCGCGCAGGTCGCGCAGACCCGTACCTCGTAGCCCTGCAGCACGACGGTGACCGCGTCGGCGCCCAGCGGCGCATCGCTGACGGGGCAGGTCGCGTTGCCGGCCCGCTTGGTCACCGGGAACGCGGCGGCGTACGCCTTCTCCGGGTCCCGGTTGATCTTCACGATGCAGGGCGGACAGCAGACGTAGATGCGCCCGTGCGTGGGCGTCTCGGCGAACAGGGCGCGGGACGCGGGCTTGCCCATGATCGGGCAGGTGGGGTTGACGTAGGCGGGGACCGTCACGGCCGGGGTCGGCGCGTCCTCGGCCGCGACCGGGGTCCCTCGACCCCCGGCGACGAGCAGCGCGACGACGGCGAGCGTGAGGAGCGGGCGCATCGGAGTCCTCCGGACGGGCCCGACGGCCGGCGCCGGGCAGGGCTCCAGGGTACGCCGCCTCGAGGCCAGGGGGCGACGGTACCCTCCCCCCGTGGCCGCCGCCCTCAAGCACTTCTTCGATGCGCGGGTCGTGGCGCGCATCGGAGACGAGATCGCCCGCGCGCACCCGGCCTTCCCGCGCGAGGCCTTCGTTCGCGAGGGTTGCCGGGGCTTGGCGCGCCTCGAGCTGCTCGACCGGGCCCGCCACCTCGCGCGGACCCTCCACCGGCACCTGCCCCCCGAGCCGGAGCGGGCCCTGGACGTGATCGTGCGCTCCCTCGGCCCCCCGCTCGCCCGCACCGAGGGCCACGGCTTGGCGCCCTTCGTCTACCTGCCGCACGTGCTGTTCGTGGCCGAGCACGGCCTGACCTGCGTCGAAGCGGCCCTGGACGCCCAGCACGCGCTCACCCAGCGCTTCAGCGCAGAGTTCAGCATCCGGCCCTTCCTCGAGCAGGCCCCCGGCCCCACCCTCGCGCGCCTCGAGGCCTGGACCCTCGACCCCAGCCCGCACGTGCGCCGCCTCGTCTCGGAGGGCACCCGCCCCCGCCTGCCCTGGGCGGGACGGCTCCGGGCCTTCCAACGCGACCCGACGCCCGTGCTGCGGCTGCTCGAACGGCTGAAGGACGACCCGCACCCCTACGTGCGCAGGAGCGTGGCCAACAACCTCGCCGACGTCGGCAAGGACCACCCGGCGCTGCTGGTCCAGGTGGCGCGACGCTGGCTCGCGGGGGCCTCGCCCGAGCGGCGGCGCCTGGTGACCCACGCCCTGCGGACCGCCGTGAAGCGCGGCGACCCGGGCGCGCTGCGCGCCCTGGGCTACGGCGCGACGGGCGGCGTGCGCGTGCGATCGGTCGCCGTCGATCCCGCTCGCGCGCGCATCGGCGGCGCCGTGCACGTGCGCGTGGACCTCGAGAACCGGGCCCGCGTGCCCCGGCGGCTGGTGGCCGATCTCTCGGTGGCCTTCGTCAAGGCGCGCGGCACGACCTCCGCCAAGGTGTTCAAGCTCCGCGCGCTCACCTTGGCCCCCGGCGAGCGCGTGAGCCTCCGCAAGCGCATCTCGCTCGCGCAGCACACCACGCGCAGGCACCACCCGGGCCGCCACGCCCTGACCGTGCTGCTCAACGGCCGTCCGTCGGCGTCCGACGCCTTCGTCCTCGAGGCCGCCCGAAGGCCACGGTAGGCCGGAACCCGCAACGAACCCGTTCCCCCGGCGACGAGCACGCCTCCGCCCATTGCCTCCGCAGGCCCGCTGCGTTAGACCGGCCCCATGGTGCGACCGCCCACGCCTTCGTCGGAGGCCCTGCTCGCGCAGGCCGACCCGCTCGACGCGACCTGGGGCGCCGCCGTCCGCGCCCTCGAGCCGGCCGTCCGCGAGGCGCTGCTGCGCCTGGCGGACGCCGCGGTGCACGGCGAGCCCGCCGACGCCGAGCGGGCCCACGCCTGCTACCTAGCCCTGGGCCCGACCCTCGATCCGGCCCGCCCCGAGGACCTCCCGCGGATCGGAGCGCTGCTGGTGGGCGGCTGCGGCGCGGCGCCGTCGCTCGCCCCCCTGTGGCGCCGGGTCCGCGCCTCCGGCGAGCCGCGCCTGGCCGTGCAGGCCGCCGACCGGCTGGCCACGATCGCCCGGCGCGCCGGCGAGCACGAGGAGGCCGAGGCCCAGCTGCGTTGGGCCCTGCTCAACGCCCTGCCCCTGGGAGGCCGCGTGGCCGGCGACGTGCTCGCCTCCTGCGCGGCCGACGCCATCCAGGACGGCCGCGAGTTCGAGGCCCTGGCCTACGTGCGCCGGGCCGCGCCGCTGCTGGACGCAGGCGCGCCCGCCTGGCACCGCGCGTTCACGGCCTGGATCGAGGCGCGCATCGCCACGCAGCTCGAGGACTGGCCGCGCCAGCGCGAGGCCACCGAGCGCTTCGCCGCGCTGGCCGCTGACTCCACGCAGCTGCAACGCCTGCGCGCGGCGCCCGACGTCGCCGACCTGGAGGGGCAGCGAGCGCTCTCCCTGGGCGACCCGGCCGAGGCCCTGCAGGCCTTCGAGCGCGTGGAGGCCGGCTGGGCGCCCTTCGGCGGCCTGAGCGCCGAGGCCCGCCTGGCGCTCGAGGCCGACCGGGTCCGCGCCCTGGTGTCCGCCGGACGCCCCGGGGAGGCCGACCAGCGGGCCCGCCTGAACCTGTGGAGCGCGGCCGCCGACGACCTGCGCACCGTCCCGCTCCGGCTCGCGGCGCTGGACGCCGCAAGGGCGCTGGGCGCGGAGCCCGGGGCGCTCAAGGGCGAGGCCGAGGCGCTGCTCACGCTGCTGGGCTCGACGCCGGAAGACCATCGTCTGCGCCCGGCGGCCCGCCGGGGGCTGGCCACCCGCCTGGCCACGATGCTCGACGGCCTGCCCGGGTGCAGCCCCCTGGCCCGCCGGGCCTACGACCTGGCCGCCTCGTTCTCGCTCGAACGGCTGCTCGAGGTGGAGCGCTTCTGCCGCGAGCTGCCCGAGCTGGCCCAGCCCGCCGACCGCGACCTCGCGCTGCTCAACTCGTACCGGGCCCGCATGCACGCCCGCCACCGCGCGCTGCCGGCCGCCGTGGCGCGGCACCTGGCCTGGGCGCTGGCCGAGGGGCATCCCGTCTCGGCCCACCTGCCCTGCGAGGACGGCCTCGTGCCCGTCTGCGCCTGGTGCCAGCGCCTGCGCATCCGCGGGGCCCGCTGGCTCACCGTGCAGCAGTTCTTCCCGCTGGCTCCCGCGCGCGGGCTGCGCGTGACCCACTGCATCTGCGACCGCTGCGCCGACGGCGTGCGCCGCGAGCTGACCAGCCTGACGGGCCTGCCCGGCACACCCGCCCCCGGCGGGTAGGGCTCGACCCGCCGTCGGTCGCGCCGCCCATGGGCGCCGCCTCCTGGCGCCGCCCCGTCAGCGCGGGGCGGCCGGCGCGGCGGGCAGCAGGTCCCGCGCCCGGGCCAAGAGGCTGCGCGCCGTGCCCGCGTCGAGCTTGAGCATCAGGGGCCAGGCCCCCCGCCGGCCGTCCACGAGGACGATCAGCGTGCGCTCGTCCACCACCGCCCGCCCGTCGGCACCGACGCCCTCGTACCGGCTGCGCACGTCCAGGGAGAGCTGCTCGGTCAGTTGCTGGCGGGCCACGCGCCCGTAGGGTCCCAGGTAGAGGCCGGCCTCGACGTCGGCCGGGCCGTCACCCTCAGGCCGGCCGGCCAAGGCCTGCGCCAGGCCCTCGGCGAGCCGCGCCAGGTGGCCCCCCGTGAGCGCGAGCCGCGCCAGCGCGTGGCGGCCGACCGCGACCTCGAGCCCGAACCCCCCTCGTTCGCGGGAGAGCGTCACGCGCACGTCGGCGCGGGCGATCACGGCTCCGTTGCCGTCCAGGGGCAGAGGGCCGGCCTCGAGCGTGGCCTCCAGGCGCGCGGGCGGGAAGAGCAGGGGCAGGATCACGCGCTCGGCCAGGAACGGGTCGCCCTCGCCGTTGGTGAGCACCGCCAGGAAGGCGTCCTCGTCGGGCCAGCGGCTCAGCTGGCAGCGGAAGCCCATGACGCCGCCGGAGTGGTGAGCGCGCAGGGTGCCGCGATCGGTCGTCTCGACCTTCCAGCCCGCGGCGTAGCCCTCCAGGGCCGGCGCGTGCAGCTGCTGGCGCGCCGCAGCCCCGAGCACGGCGTCGCCGCGCAACGCGCGGTCCCAGGCCAGCAGATCCAGGCCCGTGGTCACCACGCCGCCCATGCCGCGGTAGCCCCAGCCGTAGTGCCAGCGGGCCGCCGTCCAGGAGCCGGGCTCCTCGCCCCGCCGGACGGCCGCGCGGCCCAGCGCCTCCAACCGCCCGTCGTTGACGAAGCCCGAGTCGGTGAGCCCGGCGGGCGCGAACAGCTCGCGCTGCACGTAGTCCTCGAAGGCCTTGCCGGAGACCTCCTCCACGACGGCGGCCAGGAGGGCGTAGCCCACGTTCGAGTACGAGAAGGCCGCGCCCGGCTCGGCGGCCAGCGGCGGCTCCAGCATGGCGCGCAAGTACGCCGGACGGCCGATCGTGGAGGCGTAGGGCACGCCCAGCCCCGGGTCCAGGCCGGCCGTGTGGTTGAGCAGGTGCTGCACGGTGACGCGGGCCTTGTCGGCGGGCACGCCCCGGAGCAGCTTCGCCAGCGGATCGCTGCGGCGGAGCCGCCCCTGCTGCTCGAGCCGCAGGATCGCGGTGGCCGTGACCTGCTTGCTGGCCGAGGCCAGCTCGAAGTGCGTGCTCAGGTCGATCGGGCGCGAGGCGTAGTCGGCCGCGCCGTACCCGCGGGCGAAGACCAGCTCGCCCTCGCGCGCGACCAGGACCAGGCCCCAGGTCGTCGGGGGCAGGGCCTCGGCCAGCGCCGCGTCGATCCGGCGGCCCAGCTCGCCCGCGACCACCGGCAGCGCGGGCGCGGCGGGCGGTGGCTTGCCCGGCGGGCGCGAGGGCTTGCCGCTCTTGGCCTCGGCCGCGCGCGGGCCGGTCGTCCGGCCGCCGCCGGTCGGCAGCGCCAGCAGCAGCGGCGCCACGAGCGGGACGAGCCCCCACGAGGACCCTCGGCGCATGCGAGCCTCCCGCGACGACCCTGTGGAGCGTGCGGGCGGCGAGCCTACCGCGCCTGGGGGGGCGCCGCCGGGCCGGCGGGCGGCTCGCTCGCCGGAGCGGGCTCGGGCCGGGGGTGGGCGAAGAGGAACTCGAGGACGGCACGGGAGACGACGCCCCCGGGACCTCCGGCCCAGACGTGGTCCTGGCCCTCCAGGCGCAGCAACGCCGTGTCGGAGCGGGGCGTCGGCCCGCTCCACGTGGTCCGCTGGAGCCTGAGCGCCCCCTCCACGGCCACGGGCCCCGGCTCGGGTCCCCGCGTGCAGCCGTTCCAGCGAGCCCAGAGCGGGAGCGCCCCCGGAGCGCCCCCCGACGAGGTCGGCGTGGGGAAGGGGACGCGGCGGTCGGCGCTGCCGTGCACGTGCAGCAGGGGCACGGGCGCCTCCGGCGGGCTCGAGAGCCCCGACGGGAGGTAGCCCGCCACGGGCGCCACCGCGGCGAACACGTGGGAGCGTTCGGCGGCGAGCCGGTAGCACAGGGCGGCGCCGTTGGAGAAGCCGGTGGCGAACACGCGGCGCCGGTCGATCGGGAAGCGGGCCCCCAGGCGCTCGAGCAGCCGGTCCACGAAGCGCAGGTCGGCGGAGACCCGGCCGGGGGGCGGATCGACGTCGTAGCGCCGCGTGCGGGCGGGGGCGCGCGGGTAGACGACGAGCATCGGCGTGCGCTCGGCGAGCGCGTCGAACCCCGTGGCGCGCACCATGTTCTCGGCGTCGCTGCCGGCCCCGTGGAACACGAACAGCACCGGAACGGGGCTCGTCCGGTCCCAGGCGGCGGGGACGCTGATCAGGTAGGAGCGGGGGACGCCCTCCACCTCGAGCGCGCGCTCCACGGGGTCGGCAGGCAGCGGGTCGGCCCGCACCGGGTCGGGCGCACAGGGCCACGGGGAGGGCGCCGCCAGCCCCGCGAGCAGGAGCAGGATCGGCCGGAGGCCGGCGGAGGGAGTGCGAGGGGCGGCGGGGCACGACATGGCCCCCAGCGTAGGCGCGGGGGCGGCGGGCGGCGCGCAACCGTAGAATCCCCGGCCATGGCCCCCGGCAGCACGGCGGACGAGTTCGCGCGCTGGCGCTCCGGTGACGAGCGGGCGCTGGGCGTCCTGCTCGAACGCCTGCGCAACCGCCTCGTGCTCTGGGCCTCGGCCCGCCTGGGCCCGGCGCTGCGGGCCCGCTACGAGCCCGAGGACGTGGCGCAGCAGGTGCTGCTCGAGCTCTCCCGCCGGAGCCAGGAGTTCCGAGGCGACGCGCTGGCCTCGTTCCTGGCCTGGGTGTTCCGCATCGGCCGCTCCTGCATCGCCGAGCTGGCCGACCACGACGGAGCGCTCAAGCGGCAGCTGCCGGTGCCGGCGCCCTTCAGCCAGACCTCGCCGTCGGCGCGGGCGGAGCGCAACGAGCGGCTGGCCCAGGTGATGGCCGCGATGGCGCTGCTCTCGGACGCCGACCGGGAGGCGATCGCCTTGCTGAAGCTCGAGGAGCGCTCGACGGCGGAGCTGGCCGAGCTGTGGGGCGTGTCCCCGGGAGCCGTGCGCGTGCGCTGCTTCCGCGCGCTCCGGGCGTTGCGCAGGCTGCTCGGGGTCTCGACCCCGCCCGTGCCCCCGCGTAACGCCTGAGCCCGGATTCCCCCTTCGTCGGCAGCCCCATGAACCTCATCGCCGCCCCCCCGCCGGACGAGCCCGATCCTTCGGACCTGGCCGACGCGCTGGAGGAGATCCACCGCCGGCAGGCCGCCGGGGAACCGGTGGACCTGGCGGAGTTCCGGGCGCGGCTGGGGCCGCGCTACGCGGAGCTCGACGAGGTGCTCACGGCGGAGGCGATGCTGGACGAGGCGCTGGGCGACGAGCTTCCCGGGCCGCTGGAGCTGCCGCGGCCCTTCGGTCCCTACACCCTGGTGCGCGAGGTGGGCCGAGGCGGCGCGGGGGTGGTCTACGAGGCCGTCGAGCGGGCGCTGGGGCGCACGGTGGCCCTCAAGGTATTGCGGCTGTCCTTGGAGGACGACGCGCAGGCGCTGGCGCGGTTCCAGCGCGAGGCGAGCGCCTGCGCGCGGGTGCGGCACGACTGCATCGTGGCGGTGCACGGGCACGGCGTGTTCGAGGGCCGGGCCTGCTACGCCATGGACCTGGTCAAGGGCGCGCCGCTCTCGCGCCTGATTTCCGAGAAGCGCCTGCCGCCGCGGGGGGAGCTGGCGCGGGCGCTGGCGGGGGTGGCCGACGCGTTGCAGGCGCTGCACGCAGCCGGCACGGTGCATCGGGACGTGAAGCCGGCCAACCTCCTGATGCGCGAGGACGGGCGCCTGGTGCTGGCCGACTTCGGCCTGGCGCGCACGCCCGAAGCGGCGACCCTGACGCGGACGGGGGCCATGGTGGGCACGCCCGCCTACATGTCGCCCGAGCAGGTGCTGGGCCGGCAGGACGCGATCGACGCGCGCTCCGACGTGTACGGGCTCGGGGCGGTGCTGTACGAGTGCCTGGCGGGCCGGGTGCCGTTCCTGACCGACGCCTGGCCGCAGCTGGTGAGCCTGATCGTGGCGCAGCGGCCCGTGCCGCCGGGCGTCCACGGCCACGACGTGCCCGCGCCGTTGGCGCGCATCGCGCTCAAGGCGTTGGAGAAGGACCCGGCCGACCGCTACGCGACGGCGGCGGCGATGGCCGACGATCTGCGCGCCTTCGCGGAGGGCCGCGAGGTGCTGGGGCGCCCGGTCCCGCGTCTGGTGCGCGCGGCCCGCTGGGCGCGCCGGCGCTGGGTCCCGCTGGCGGCGGCGGGGGTGGTCGTGGTCGGGGTCGGCGCCTGGTGGACGACCCGGCCGGCGACGTTGACGATCCCGTGGACGCTGCCCGCGGACGCGCAGGTGTGGATCGACGGGCAGAACCACGGCACAGCGCCCGTCGCGGTGCGTCTGGGCGCAGGCCGGCACCGGGTGGAGCTGCGGCGCGAGGGGCTCGAGGTCCTGGTGAAGGACGTCGAGCTGAGCCCGGCGGCCGAGCGCGAGGTCCTGATGCCGCCGCTGCGGCCCGATCCCGGAGCGACGCCCCGTCAGCAGCTGGCCTGGCTCCTCGGGCTCGCGCGCGATGCGCGCCTGGACACGTCGAGGATCGCGCTGCGCGAGGCCTCGGGGGTCCGGGCACCGCCCAGGGGCAGCCCCAGCGTGCGCGTGCTGGCCCCGCGGGGGACGGTCCGCCCGCAGGACCTCGGCCGGTGGTGGGTCGAGGTGGACCCGGAGGCCTACCGGCCGGGGGGCCGGCTCGAGCTGCGCCGCGGCGCCGAGGTGCTGGCGCAGGCGGCGCTGAACCCGACGGAGCAGCAGACCTTCGGCCGCTTCGAGCTCGGGGCCTCGACCCTGGCCTCGCTGACGCCGGGCACGGGGCTCACGGTGGCCTTCGTGCCATCGGCGGAGGCCGCAGCCGGCGGCGCGGACGAGGGGGCCCCGGCCGAGCAGGCCTCCCTCACGGTGGTCGCGGCGGAGGCTGCAGCGGAACCGCTGCTGCGCTTGGAGGCCCTCCTGCCCGGCGAGCGGGGCGCGGAGTGGCGGCTGCTGCGGGCGCTGGCCCTGTTGGAGGCCGACCTGGCTACGGCGGCGCTGGCCGAGCTGGGTGCGGCGGCCGCCGAGCGTGGCTGCCCCGCCCTGGCGGGCTCCCTGGTCGGTCACTGCCTCGACCGCCTCGAGCTGAGCCGCACCTGGGCGGCCGAGGACCTCGAGGGGGGGGAGGGCACGGGCACGCTGCCCGCGTGGCTCGACCGCATCTCGGGCCCCCCGGCGAGCGCGGATCGGCCACGTTAGGCTGCCCGCTCCACTGGTTCACACCGTAGGAACACCTAGACGGTCGGAGATCGCCCCATGGGCGTGGTTCGGCGGGCCCTGCTGGTCGGCGTGCTGCTGGCAGCCCTGGGCGGCCTTCGCGCGGCCGTGGGCGAGGAGCCGCCGGAGGCGTCGGCCGGGAGTCCGGCCGACCAGGAGCAGCGCTCCCCGGAAGCGCGCGCAAGCGAGTTCGTCAAGGCTCTGACCGCGGCGCCCCCCGAGGGGGCTGCTCTCGAGGCAGCGGCGCTCCTCGCAGCCGGCGACGGCAGCGACCTCTGGATCGTCGTGGACGAATGCCTGGCCCTCGGGTCGGTCACGGCAGCTCGCGCCGTCGCGGCGACGGCGAAGGGTCGGGAGCGCGAGCGCCTGGAGAGCTACTTGGCCCGGCCCGTGGCGGTGGACGCCCTCTCCGATCTGCGCGGCGCGCTGCGCACGGCCCAGGAGCTGCGGGCGGGCAGCACGCTCGCCGCCGCGCGGGCGGTGCTCGAGCCGGCGTTGTCCGCGGCGCCCCGTGACTGCGTGCTCCGGATCCGCCTGGAGCGCGAGCGCGCCGCGCTGTTGAGCGACGAGGCGGACTCCGGGGTGCTGGCCTCCGTGCACGAGGCGGCGGCGCGCAGCGCGATGGAAGTGGGCTGGCACGACGGAGGCCAGCGAGACTGGGTCGCCGCCGCGGAGGCGTGGTACTACGCAGGTGAGTACTCACGTGGGATCGGCTGCCTCCAGCGTGCCTACCCATTGGCGGCAGAGGATGGTGCGCCGACGTCGCTGGCCACGGTGAAGCGTTATCTCGGCCTCTTCCACTCGCAGCAGGGCGACGATCCGAGCGCTGAGCGCTGGCTGCGCGAGGCCGTGCGGGCCTATGAAGGGCTCCACCGCCCGGCCGACACGTTCCAGTGCCTGAGCGACCTGCTCGCGATCCTGACGCGGCGCGGCGACTACCTCGCGGCGCTGCGGGCGCGAGCGGACGCGGAGGCCGCGCTCAGCAGGCTGCGGGCGCCGGGGGCTCCGGGCGAGGACGCGCGCGTACGGCCGATCCAGGAGGCGGAGTTCGCGCGTCGCAAGGGCAACCTGCTGCTGCTCCTGGGCGAGCCTCGGGCCGCTTTGGAGGAGCTCAAGCAGGCGCTGGAGCTCGCGCAGAAGTCGGAAGACCCGCTGGACCGGGCCGTCACGCTGGGGGCTCGAGGCCAGGCGCTGGACGCCCTCGGCGAGTGGGACGAAGCGGAAGCCGCCCTCCAAGCCGCGCTCCGCGCCTTCGAGTCCCAAGGCCAGGAGGCGCGGTCTTTCGTCACGCCGGCGCTGAACGCGCTGGCCATGCTACGGCTGCGGAGAGGCCATGCCGAGGCCCACGCGCTGGCGGTGAGAGAGCCGGACGCGGCCAAGCGCAGTCGCCTCGGCGACGAGGCCCGCGCCAAGCACTGGCGTCAGGGGCTGGCGATGGCCGCCGCGGCGGTTGCGCCCTACGCAAAGCCCGGGGTCGCGCCGAACCTGGCGCTCGTCGCGACCCTCGACACCCTGGGCGCCCTCCACACCGCCCTGGGCCAGCATGCGGAGGCTTCCCGGGCTCTGGCCCGCGCCGCCGCCACGGCCCGCCATCTCAAGCTGCCCCTGCTCGCGGCCGTGGTCGGGACCTCCCAGGCCCGCCTGGAGCTCGCGCAGGGCAACGTGCGCGCGGCCCTGGATGCCGCTCGCGACAACGTCGAGCGCCTGGAGCAGCTGACGAGCGGCCTGCCCGACACGTTCCGAGCGCGCGTGCGTGAGGGGCTGCTCACCTCGGTGGACGTGGGCATCGCCGCAGCGGCCCGGCTGCCGGCCGACGAGAGCGAGCTGGCGCTGGAGGCGCTCCACGAGTTCCTCGAGGAGTCGCGCTCGATGGCGCTGCTGGACTCGTTCGGCGGACGGAGCGGGCTCAACGAGCTCGCGGTGCCCCGCGCGTTGACCTCGGCGCTGGACCGCGCGTCGGCCGGCAAGGAGCGCGCCCACCGTCAGTACGTGACCCTGAAGGCCATGAAGCCCGAGGCGGCGGCCGCGCTTCCGCGTCGGGCCGGCGAGTCGGCCTTCCAGGCGTACGGGCGGGCCCTCAACGAGGCCTGGCAGGGATACGAACGGTGCTGCGACGACGAGCGCGCGGCCTGGTCGGCGGTGGACCAAGCCGCCCGCGACCCCCGGCAGGAGCAGCGCTTGCGCCCGCTCCGGCCGCTGCTCGCCCAGCTGCGAGACGCGCTGGGCTTGCGCTCCAGCGACGCCTTCGTCTCGGTGGCGCTGCTACCCGAAGAGGCCTGGGCGCTGATCGTGGACGGCCAGGGCGCCCGTCGCGCGAGGCTGGCGGGCACGGCTGCCGAGGTGCAGGCGCTGCGCACGCACGCGCAGGCGCTCTCGGGAGCCTCGAGCGAGTCCCAGCCGCGGTTGTCGGGCCCGGCGGCGACCCAGGCGCGCGCGTACCTGCGGGAGCACTTGTGGAACCCGCTCGGGCTGACGGGCGCGACGGAGCGGCTGCTCTTCAGCCCGGATGCGGAGTTGACCTACCTCCCGATCCGGGCGCTGCTCGAGGAGGGCCGGGCGCTGGACGTCGCCTTCGTGGCCTCGGCGTCGGTGCAGGCGTTCCTGCGCTCCGAGTCGCGCCCCCAGGGTCAGGGCGTGCTGGGCTTCGGCGACCCGGACTACCGCGCGGCCGCGACCGGGAGGCCGGCGGCCGAGCCGCCGCCTGCCCTCGCGCTTCGCGCCGGGGGGCCGAGCCTGAACAACCTCGCCTTCGCGGGCGCAGAGCTCGCGGCGCTCGCGAGCCTTCCCGACAGCCGGGTGGTTCGCGGCGCCGAGGCCACGGAGGGTCGGCTCTGGGCGGAGCTGGGGGCCGTAGGGCCGGACCGGATGCTGCGGGTGCTGCACATCGTGGCCCACGGGCTGGTGGACGTCGCCCTGCCCTCGGGGACGGCGATCGCCCTGATGCCCGGGGGCGAGGAGGACGGCTACCTCAGCGTGCGCGAGGTCTGGAGCCGGCGCGTGCCCGCGGAGCTGGTGGTCCTCTCGGCCTGCCGCACAGGGCGGGGCGAGCTCGTCCGGGGAGAGGGCGTGATCGGTCTCGTGCGCGCGTTCATGTTCGCGGGCGCATCCCGCGTGCTCGTGAGCCTCTGGGACGTGGACGACGAGGCCACGGCCACGCTGATGACGGAGTTCCACCGGCGCCTGCATCTCGGAGCGGACGCGGCGCGCGCGCTGCGCGAGGCCCAGGAGGCCGTTCGCCGGGTCAAACCCGACCCGGTGTTCTGGGCGGGCTGGTCGCTGTGGGGGTTGCCGTGAACCCGGGCGGGACGGCCCCGACACTCGCGCGGCGCGATGCGGGCGTCTCATGCGCGGCGAGCCCTCTTGACGCGACCGGTCGCGTGGGGCTAGGGTTTCCCGCCCCCCCCCGAAGGACGTTCCGCGGCAAGTGGCCGCGAGTTGGAGGAAGCGCATGAGTCGAGTTCCGTCGTCCGTGCCGCGCTGGCGGCTTCCGTTGCTGGCGCTGGTCCTGCTCGCCTGCGCCCTGTTCGGATCGAAGTCGGACAGCTGGGGCGCGCCGCGCCGCCAGTGCCGAGTCCGCGCCGACGTGCCCTTCGAGCGGCTGAGGCTGGTCAACCAGCGAGCCACCCCCATTCAGGTGGCTTGGCAGGTTCACACGCGCCAAGGAAGCTTCCCGCAGCAGTACGTCTACTCCAGCCCGCTGAACCAGGGTGAGCGCCTGACACCTGATCTTGCTGCTGTGCCGCAGGGGGCCTACGTACGCTCCGTGACGGTCTTCATCATGATGGGTGCCGCAGGCTCGAAGAAGCACGAGTTCAGCGTGACCGATGAGAGCATCATCGCTGCGCTCATCGTGGCACACGCGGACGGGGGAAGCAACGGGGTGGACGCAGTCATCTATCGCTCCGAGGGATCGCCAGCGAATCGCGTCTTCGATTGGTACAACGACGACACGGGCCAATCGCCGCCCGCACTCTCGCCGGCTACGCCCGGGGCCGCCGAACGGGGCCAGAAGGACGACGACAAGCCCCAGGGCGACATCACCTTCGAGCGGCTGCGGCTGCGCAATGCCCGTCAGGCCGACTTCGGAGCGCCGGTGTACGCCCGCTTCCGCCTGTTCGGAGACAACGGCACCAAGATTTACCCGACCGGGTCCGCGCAGTGGGACGACTCCACGTTCGGCGGCACGGGTGTGGCGCAGGGTCAGGAGTTGGACTTCGCCCCGCCGTCCACCGACCCCTGGAGCCGGAACATCACGAAGGTCGAGATCCAGACGACCATCACGGCGGGGTCCAATTGGTCCGCGTCGTACATCATGGAGTGGAGCGGTGACTTCCGTCTGAAGATGGTGGAGTTCGTGCACGAGGCTGGCACCGCCACCGCCAATGACGATCGTGCCGATTGGTGGATGCGTCACAAGAGCAAGGCCGCAGGAGCCGCTTCGCCCGACAACGGGTACTGGGAGGAAAACCAGGTGCGCTGACGCCGCGCCTGGGCGGCCCGCCGGCTCCACCGGCGGGCCGCTTCCCTGGTGGAGCACCCTGGCGGCGAGCTCGCGCGCGCCCGACTCCGCGACAGGGCGCATCGAAGGAGGCCTGCATGACCCGAGTTGGCCGTACGGGCCTTCGCGCGGCGCTGCTCCTGATCGCCGCACTCCAGAGTGGACCTCCTGCCGGGGCAGCTGCGGGGGTCCAGTGGGTCCTGGGGTACTACCTGGCAGGCGAGGGAGACCTGGAGCGCGAGTGCGTGGACGTGGCTCTGGCTGCGCAGCGGTCGGCTCTGCCGGAGTCCGTGCGCGTGCTCGTCCTGCTGGACCGCGGGCAGGGACAGGGCGAGAGCGGGTCGGAGCTGGATGTCCGTCCGGTGGGCTCTGCGGGGAACTGGGCCGGTGCACGCCTGCTTCGCTTCGGACCGGAAGGCCTGAGCCCTTCGACGGAGGAGGACGACTGGGGCACCTGCGACATGGGCTCGGGTGACACCCTCCGCCGGTTCGTGCAGGAGATGCTGCGGGCAGGCCCCGCCGCAAGGCGCCTGCTGACCCTCAAGGGGCACGCCGCTGGTTGGGGTGGCTACACGGCCGGCGGGGGCAACGTCCACGAGACGACGCTGCGGATGGACGGGGTGGCGAACGGCATCCAGCCATCGGGCGCGCCGTCCGAGACGGCGCGCCCAATCGACGTGCTCGTTCTCGACGTCTGCAACATGGCTTCGATCGAAGTGGCGGCGGCGCTCTGCGAGCACCTGGGGTCCAGCCGCGTTCCTTCGTACGTCGTAGCCAGCGCTGACCGCCTATTCTCCCAACGGATCCGACACGGCCGCGTGCTCACGCACGTTGCGGAGACAGCCTCGACCTTGATGCCCAAGCAGCTGGCCCGGCACATCGTCGCAGAGTGCTTCAACGCCCGCCGCCGAAGGGACTGCCCAGGGGACCTCGGCGGCGCCCAGGAACCCGAGATTCTCGACACGCTCGTGGCGCTCGACTCTACCGCTGTACTCACGGTGCGCGATGCAGTGGCCGGGCTGGGGCAGGCACTCACCACCTGGCTCGTCGCGACGACGACCTGCGATCCCCTGTGCGACCAACGCTACTGCCCGGAGGGCAGCTGGCTCGGCTACCTGGCCGATTGGTGGGCGAGCTGCTCCGGGAAGGGGTTCCGCTGCCAAGCCTACGACCTCGGCAGGATGGCGAGGGAGCTGGAGTCTTCGGCAACGGACGACGGCCTGCGCAAGGCGGCCACGGGACTCCAAACCGCCGTCCAAGCCGCGGTGATCGCGAGCCGCTCGGGGTCCCCCGCGCACACCCCCGACCTCGGCCTCTCGGTCTGGATGCCGGATGCCCGGCCCACGGGGGAGTTGCACGCGGTCTACACCGCGGTCATCGACGCAGCCCGACTGGACGCCTGGGCCGCTTGGCTGGAGGCGCTGCAGACAGGCTGCCCTAACGCCTGCCCCGTGACCTGGACGCGCCTGCCGAGCCTCCGGGCGGAGTTCCGCTTCCCGAGCGACATGCCCATCGTCAACCTCGATGGCGGCGTGAGCCTTCCGCCGTCCGTAGACGCGGTCCTCGAGTTCCGCAGCACGGCCTACTTCGGGCGCGACGCCCGCTCCCACGCCTGGGTCCGCCTCGTTCGAGACGGGGATCGTCACCACGGCGCACTGCAGGAGTGGCCCGCAGTCTTGGTCGACCCGGCCTCCGGGACCGTGGTTCCGCTCGAGCGCCCTCCGATCGGCGTGCGGGACCGCGCGGTCGCGCGCGGCCTGATCACCGGCACGGGGCTGGCCCCGCGATGGGAGGTCCTCTTTCGCTTGACGTCGCGGGCCGACGGCACGCTCGGCGCCCGCGCCATCCAAGCCACGCACCCCGCGGGCGCCGCCCTCGAGCCAGGAGACCCCGACGCAGGCATCTCGGACCACTTGAGCGCGATGATCATTACGGACGGCTACGCGCGTACGGACCTGCTCAAGGAGAGCCCCTCCCGCAAGCGCCTCCCCCTTCCGGACTCGTGGGCCGCGACGGAGCTCCGCGTGGAACGCCCGCCCCTCCCGCGCGAAGGGCTCGAGGCCCGGCTGTTGCTGGTCACCCCGGCGGGGGCCTACCTGCCCGTGGGCGACTGGCAGGCCGTGGCGAAGTAGGCCCTCCACGGCGTGCGCCCGCCGAAGAGCCGCGGGTGCCCGCGACGACCGGCCTCGGACGGGGCGAGGCGCACGCTCCTCGAGGCGCCCGTCGGCCCCGCGAGCCACCCCCGCTACACTCCCCTCCCCGGGGCCGGGCGGCCGGCCCGGGCGGAGGCGCCGCGTCCATGAGCTTCAAGGGCCGTTTCCTGCTCGTCGGGGTCCTGTTCCTCGCCGGCTACGGCGCCCTCGTGTGGATCGCCGGCAGCACCCTGATGCGGGTCATGATCAACGGCCCCATCTACCTGCAGGTCGTCCAGGACAAGGATGTCATCGCCGACGTCCTCCCCCCGCCCCTCTTCGTCGTCGAGCCCTTCCTCATCGCCCACCAGATGGCGGCGGCCCGCTCCCCCGCCGCCCGCGACCAGCTCGCCCGCGACTTCGCCCGCGCCCGCGTCGAGTACGACGAACGCCACGCCCACTGGGCCGGCCGCCTCGACCGCACCGCCGCCACCGGACCCGAACGCCAGCTCGCCGAGGAGCTGCTCGTGCGCGCCCACCGCAGCGCGCAGGACCTGTTCCGCGCCGTCGAGGAACGCCTGCTCCCCGCCCTGGCCTCCGCCGACCGCACCGCCGCCGCCGAGCTGCTCGCCGACCGCCTCGACGCCCTCGACGCCGACCACCGCGCCGCCGTCGGCAAGGCCGTCGAGGCCGCGCAGGCGCTCGTGCGCGCCCACGAGTCCGACGCCCAGGAGGCCGTCGCCTCCGGCCGGCGCCTGGCCCTCGTGGTCAGCCTGGTCGTGCTGGCCGTGCTGGCCCTCGTCGGCGGGCTCATCCTGCGCAGCGTGCTGGCCTCCATGCGCGCCCTCACCGAGCGCATGCGCACGATGGCCGAGGCCGATGCCGACCTCTCGGCCCGCCTCGCCCTGCGAGGCGACGACGAGGTGGGACAGCTCGCCCGCTGGATCGACGCCTTCGTGGGCAAGATCGCCACCCTCGTGCGCGCGGTGAAGGGCTCCACGATCTCGCTGCGCAGCACCGCCACCGAGATGGCCGCCACCAGCCACGAGCAGGAGGCCACGATCGCCGGGTTCGGCGCCGCCACCACCCAGATCGCCGCCGCCGTGAAGGAGATCAGCGCCACCGGCGCCGAGCTGGCCACCACGATGAGCGAGGTCGGCGCCGTCGCCAAGGACTCCGCCGCCATCGCCACCGCCGGCCGCTCGAGCCTGGCCGACATGCAGGCCTCCATGGGCCTGCTCTCCCAGAGCAGCGGCTCGATCTCGGCCCGGCTGGAGAGCATCGCCACCAAGGCCCGCGACATCACCGGCGTGGTCACCACGATCACCAAGGTGGCCGACCAGACGAACCTGCTCTCGATCAACGCGGCCATCGAGGCCGAGAAGGCCGGCGAGTACGGACGCGGCTTCCTCGTGGTGGCCCGCGAGATCCGCCGGCTGGCCGACCAGACCGCCTCCGCCACCCTGGACATCGAGCAGACCGTCCAGCAGATGCAGGGCGCCGTCTCCGCCGGCGTGATGGAGATGGACCGCTTCACCGCCCAGGTGCGCCGCAGCGTCGAGGAGGTCGGCGCCGTCGGCCAGAAGCTCGGCCAGATCCTCGAGCGCGTCGAGGTGCTCACCGACCGCTTCGGCCAGGTCAGCGAGGGCATGGCCAGCCAGAACCTGGGCGCCCGGCAGATCAGCGAGGCCATGGGCGGCCTGACCGAGAACGTCAAGACCACCGCCCGCTCGCTCCAGGAGTTCACCCAGGCCGCCGAGGCGATGAAGTCGGCCGTGGACGGGCTCAAGGCCGAGCTCGGCAAGTTCAAGCTCGAGGACTGACCGGGGTGTCCCACCCGACCGTCCACGTGCTGCACTTCGGCGTGGGGGCCGAACGCTACGCCGTGCCCAGCGCCCGCGTCACGGAGGTGCTGCCGCGCGTGCCGCTCCGGCCCGTGCCCGGCACCCTCCCCGGCGTGGCCGGGCTGCTCTCCTACCGCGGGCAGGTGATCCCCGTCGTGGACCTCTGCGCGCTGTTCGGCCACGGGCCGGCCCCGGCGCGGCTCTCCACGCGCATCGCCGTCGTCGATCCCGAGGGCGCCTCGCGCCCCTATGGCAGCGAGGCCGAGGCCGGGCGCCCGCGCCGCCTCCTGGGCCTGCTCGCCGAGCGCATGCTCGAGGCCGGCCCCCTGGACCCGGAGGCGCCCGGCAGCCACGCGGGCCCCGTCGCGCCGGCCCTGCCCGCGCTCGGCCGCGTGACCCGCGACGCGCGCGGGCTCGTGCAGCTGGTCGAGGTGCGCGACCTGCTCCCCGAGGCGGTCTGGGCCTCGCTCGAGCGCCCCGAGGCGGCCGCGGACGGCTCGACGGACGGCGCCCGATGAGCATGAGCCGGCTCGCCCAGGCGCTGGCCGAGACGACGGGCCTGGACCCGGCCACGCTGGGCCGCGGCGCGCTGGAGCGGGCCGTGGCGGCCTGCGGGCACCCCCCCGGGCCCGAGGGCCCCGAGGAGGCCACGCTGGCGGCCTACGCCGACGCGGTCCTGGGCGACGCGCGCGTGCGCGCCGAGCTGGTGGACGAGCTGCTCGTGCACGAGACCTCGTTCTTCCGCTACCCGGCGAGCCTGGCGGCCGCCGCGGCCCGCCTGCGCGCGCGCCTGGACGCCGGCGCGCCCCGCGTGCGCGTGCTCAGCGCCCCGTGCAGCACCGGACAGGAGCCCGCGTCGGTCGTGATGGCCCTGCTGGAGGCGGGCGTCGACACCGGGCGCGTGGATCTGGACGCCGTGGACCTGAGCCCGCGCGTGGTGGCGCGCGCGCGGGCGGGCCTGTACTCGCCGCTCGACCTGCGCGGCCTGGACGACGCGCGGCGCGCGCGCTTCCTGCTGCCCGAGCCCGGGGGCCTGCGGCTCGTGCCCGCCGTGCTCGCGCCCACGCGCTTCATGACCGCCGACCTGCTGCGCGCCGAGGCGAGCCTGGGCGGCGCGCCCTACGACGTCGTCCTGTGCCGCAACCTGCTCATCTACCTCACGCAGGAGGCGCGGCTGCGCCTGCTGGAGACCCTCGAGCGGCTGCTGCGGCCCGACGGGCTGCTGCTGCTGGGCCACGCGGAGGTCCCGGCGGCCCGCGCCGTGGGCTTCCGCCCGGCCCCGCCCCCCGACGCCTACGCGGTGCGTCCCCCTGCGGGAGCGGCCCCGCTCCCGCCGACCCCGTGGAGCGCGGCCGCCCCGCGCCCCCCCGCGCCCCCCCGGGTCGCGTCGGCCCGCCCGAACCCGGCCCCCCCGAGCACGACCCGCCCGAGCCCGGCTCTCTCGAGCACGGCCCCGGCGCCCCCTCCGATCCCGGCGTCCGGCGCCCGGGAGGACGGCGCCGGCGGCCGGGATCTCGAGCACGCGCGGGCCCTGCTCGACGCCGGCCGCGCGGAGGAGGCCCTCACGGCGCTCCACGCCGTGGAGCCGGCCCGGCCCTCCGGCCCCGAGGCCTTCCACCTGCGTGCGGTGGCGGCGCGCGCGCTCGGCCGCGGCGACGACGCCGACCTGGCGCTGACGCGGGCGCTCTACCTCGACCCCGAGCACGTGCCCTCGCTGCGCCTGGCCGCGCTGGTCGCCCGCGAGCGGGGCGAGCACGAGCGGGCCGAGCGGCTGACGGCCCGCGCCACGCGCGCTGAGGCCCGCCAGCGGAGCCTGCCCACGTGAGCGAGCGCCCCTCCCCCGCCGACGCCCCCGCCGCCGGCGACGCTACCGAGCGCCTGCTCGCCCGCGAGCCTGAGGCCGCGTACCTCGAGTCGTGGACCCGCAGCCTCGCCCGGCCGCTGTTCGACCCCCACGTGCGCGGCGACCTCCCGGGCCTGCTGGCCCTGCTGGGGACGGAGCGCTACCTGCTGCCGGCGGCGATCGTGCGCGAGGTCCATCCGACCCGGCCCGTTCACCGCATCCCGGGGCGCACGAACGCCGTGCTGCGCGGGCTCGTCTGCCTGCGGGGCGAGCTGGTGCTGGCCGCCGACCTGCACGCGGCGCTGGGCGCCGGCCCGCGGCCCGCGGCCTCGCGCGCGGCGCGCATGCTGGTCCTGGAGCGCCTGGAGCAGCGCTTCGCCGTCGAGGTGGACGCCGTGCTCGACGTGCGGCGCTACGAGCGCTCGGCCCTCGCGCCCGCCCCCGTGACCGTGGCGCGCGCCGCGGCCCACGTCGCCGAGGCCACGCTGGCCACGAGGCAGGGCCGCGCCGCGCTGCTCGACCCGGAGCGGCTGTTCGCCGCCCTCGCCCGGAGCCTGTCGTGAGCGCCGACGACCTCTCCGGGTTCTCGCTGCTCGACCTGTTCCGCGAGGAGGCCGGAGCCTACGCGGCGACGCTGGAGGCCGGCCTGGTGGCGCTGGAGTCGGCCGGCGACGCGCCCGCGCGGCTCGAGGAGCTGATGCGCGCGGCCCACTCGATCAAGGGCGCCGCGCGCATCGTCGGGCTCGACCCGTTGGTGCGCGTGGCCCACGCGCTCGAGGACGTGTTCGTGGCCGCCCAGAAGAGCGGTCGCGCCCCGCCGCCGGCCGAGATCGACGTGCTGCTCGCGGGCGCCGACCTGCTGCGGCTGGTGACCGCGCGCGCCGAGGCCCTGGCGCCCGAGGCCCTGGCCGGCCGGGCGGCGGAGATCGATGCGCTGGTCGCCCGGCTCCAGGCGCTGGGCCGCGCCCCGCCTGCGTCCACCGAGCCTCGGGCGTCGGCCACGCCGACGTTCGCGCCGCCCGCGCCGCCCGCGCCCGAGCCCCCCGCAGCCCCGCCGGCCTCCGAGCCCGTCGCCGGGCCCGCCCCCGGGCCCGGGACCGCGACGGCGGAGGACGCCAGCGTGCGCGTGAGCGCGCGCAGC